>NZ_DCAP01000013.1:0-4876 GCF_002311535.1 Salegentibacter sp. UBA1130
CTGCTTTTTCATTGATGCTAAAAATAATGCTTAATTAGTTTTAAATCGAAGCTCCGTGCTCGCTTCCTTAGCGGATTGTCCTGCGGACAATCACGCTCGCCAGCTCGCACTGTTTTTATAGCATCGATGAAAAAGCAGTAAATCAAGTATCTTAATTAAAAAAAACGATAAGATATGGACACTCAATCTACTGCTTCAATTCCAAAGTTATACGTTGGTATTGATATTCACAAGAGAAGCTGGAAAATACATTGCAGCACCGATCTTTTTGCTGGTAAATCCTTTACCATGCCTCCTGTTCCTGAACAGTTATTTCAATACGTGAATAAACATTTTCAAGGGTATGAAGTTTCCACGGCCTACGAAGCTGGCTGTTGTGGTTACTATGCCCATCGTTCTTTTGAAAACTACAGATGGAAATCTTTAGTAGTCAATCCTGCAGATATCCACCGCAAAGGAAAAGAACGATATACCAAAACAGATAAAATCGATGCCCAGCTTATTAGCAGGGAACTTAAAGATGGTCGCCTGGAAAGCATTGTAGTTCCTGATAAAAAACGAGAGGAACTTCGCAGTCTCTTCCGGCGCAGAAATGATCTGGTTAAAGATATGCGTCGTATTAAATCTAGAATTAAAATGCAGCTACTTTATTTCGGGATTAAAGTACCCGAAGAATTTGATAATGACCATTGGAGCCATAAATTTCGTCACTGGCTGGACAACCTGACATTTGAATTTGATACTGCCCGGGAAACTTTAAACAGTCGTATGCGCAGTTTCAGGTTCACAGATCAGGAGTTGCGCCAGGTAACCAACGAGCTTCGCTCCTACTGTCGTAAACATTATAAAAAAGATTATTACCTCTTAAAAAGTATCCCCGGAATTGGTGGAGTTGTTGCCGTGGGCATTCTCTCAGAACTTGGAGACCTACGCCGGTTTGGTTCCTTAAAACACCTCGCAGGATATGTTGGTCTTGCCCCGGGAATACATCAAAGTGGCGCTTCCAATAAAGCGATGGGAATGAACCCCAGATCCAACCGCCTGATCCGATCCTATTTTGTAGAAGCTGCCTGGCAGGCCATTCGAACAGACCCCGTAATGCAGGCTTACTATCGTACACATATAGGTAAAGATGTCAAGAAAATTATTGTCAAAATCGCTCATAAACTCCTGAGTAGAACTCTGGCAGTTATAAAAACAGAGACTCCCTATGAAATAGGAGTTGTTGCATAAAAAATAAAAAAAGTAATACTAACCAGCTCAAAACCAATTTTAGCCTGGATCACAAAACAATATACGTGGCCAATTACGGATCACATTTTTTAGCTAGTGGACAGGCTTTATAATCAAAATCATAATGATGCTGGTGGCTTCCCCAGGGCGAGGACCACATATAGGATGCGGAGCAGGTTATAAGTATTGAAATATTGACAAGTAAGCAAATGCTGAAAAGACTTGCCAACATTCCAACACTCCTAAAACATCATCAAGATGAAATAAAATAGAAAATAAAATATTAAATTTGAGAGAAGGACTTATTGCTTTTCATAGGACGGGACGTTGTGCGCAATTAAGTATATCAGAAACTAAATATGCAGTCAAAGGAATTTAAGAAGTTGGTTGAGAGCAATTCTCAGAAGCTTAATCTCGAAAAGTATAAAACTGCCTTTTATGCTGAGAGTGAAGACTCAATTGTTTTCTTAATTTTAAGAAGGTCTGGTTATTCAAGCAAATATTACTTAAGGTTAAAAACAGAAATAAAGCCTTTTAAAAATGACCTGGACAAAGAGGAATTTGTAAAGCACGATATTGCGGACATTTTGCTAAGTCTCGATTCTGAATCACCAGAAATTTTTGACTTGGAAAATAGTTTAACGGACTCAGAAAGATCTGAAAAAATGGAGAATTTTTTCACAACTACCGTAAAAGAGTGGATAAATAATATGCTTAGTAAAAAATCGATTTCGGACAAACACAATTACGAAAATCTTTTTCTTCTGCCGTACACGAAATCAAAACTCGGATTCAAATAAAACTGCGCACAACATTATATCCTATGAAAAGCAATAACCTGCTCTCTCAAATTTAATATTTTAATTTTTCTTATTTCATTCCTATATATATATATTAACGCGTTTAATTCTGATTGAAGCTTTGCTTCAGTTAGAATTCAATGCAAAATAACCCGCTCCGCATCCTATATGTGGTCACTTCTAATGAGTGCCGCCAGCATCATTATGATTGGTTAATTAAGTCTATCCACTAGCTAAAAAATGTGATCCTGAAATGGCCACCTATATTGTTTTGTGGTATAGACTTTTAATATTTTGAGCTTGGTCATGAGTTATAGATTATGATATCACTCCAATTTCATAAGGAGTTTTAGTTTTAATCACTGCTAAAGTTCGGCTCAGTAATTTGTGAGCCACTTTTACTATTATTTTTTTGACGTCTTTGCCCAGGTGCTGGCGATAATAAGCCTGCATTACAGGATCTGTTCTAATTGCCTGCCATGCAGCTTCCACAAAATATGATCGGATTAGTCTGTGACACCTGGGGTTCATCCCCATTGATTTTGAATTAACTCCACTTTGATATATGCTGGGAGCCAAACCAACATAACCTGCCAAATGTTTTAAGCTGCTAAATCGCCTTAGATCACCCAGTTCAGCGATGATTCCAACTGCTACAATTCCTCCAATACCAGGAATGCTCCTTAGTAGATAGAAATCCTGCTTAAAAATGTTTACGGCAATAAGCTCTTAACTGGCTCGATACATCTCGAAGTTCCTTATCAATAAAACGAAAATTACGCATCTTACTGGCCATACATTCCCTTGCAGTACCAAAAACAAACTTTTGGCTATCTACCCAATGACGAAAATCGTGGCTCCAGTGATCATTATCAAACTCAGGAGGAACTTTGACTCCATAATAGAGCAACTGCATTTTAATTACAGATTTGACACGTCTGAAGTCTTTAACCAGTTCATTACGGCGCCGGAAAAGGCTACGGAGTTCTTCCCGTTCTATATCGGGAACTATGATACTCTCAAGACGACCGTCTTTGAGTTCTCTGCTAATGAGCTGGGCATCGATTCTATCGGTTTTGGTGTATCGTTCTTTTCCCTTTCGTTGAATATCGGCCGGATTTACCACCAGGGATCTCCAGCCAAAATTTACAAAACTACGATGAGCAGCATAACCACAACAACCCGCTTCATAGGCAGTGGAGACTTCGTGGTCCGGAAAATGTTTTTGAACATATTCCCGTAACTTCTCAGGCTCCGGTGGCATAGTAAAAGATTTACCGGCAAAAAGATCGGTGCTGCAGTGTATTTTCCAGCTCCTCTTGTGGATGTCAATTCCTATGAATAACTTTGGTAAGGCAGTAACTCGGGATTCCATATCTTTAGTTTTTATGGTGAATATTAAAGATACTCGATTACTGCTTTTTCATTGATGCTAAAAACAATGCTCAAACCTGTTCCAAATCGAAAGTCCCTGCTCGCATGCTTAGCGGATAGTCCTGCGGACAATCAAGCTCGTCCGCTCGCACTGTTTTTATACGGAACGTTGGCATTAATTTTTAAAAGAGATTAGGTAAAAAAACATAAAAAATTATATTCTATGAATCAAAAAGAATTACCAAATTTAAGTTTTGAAGAACTTAAACAGAAGAGAACCTCAATAAAAACTCTTACTTGGATGCTTACAATAGTTTTAATTGGATCTTTAGGCTTCTTTATTTTTATTTCAATTAAGGACGGATTAACACCATTACTTGCAGTCCCTTTTGCACTTTCTGCTATTCTACCATTAAATTTTAAAAACATTCGAATACTTACAAAAGAGATAGAATCAAGAAAAGAATAAAATCTAATAAAAATTCAAAATATAATTTATGAATGTCAAAAGGGCTTTTCAAATAATCAGCTAGGGTCAATATCCTCTAATGATAATAGCCGTGTATTTTGTAATAAAGCCTTATATAAACGGATTAGAATTCCTCAAGCAAAATCCCGATATATTGTTTTCTAATTAGGAGAAGCTTACACACCACTGCATTAGCTGCAGACAATTATACAGTTCTAATTAGGTAAACTTATACCATCTAAAACGAATTTTATTAATCCCAAAGAAGGTTAGTTGGATAAGTAAAATAAATAATTGGTAATAGATGAAATTTCAAGGTTAAAAAAATAGTCCTTTCAATATTTTTAATTAATGGCTGCGACAGAAGTAATGAAGAAAGGATCTAGCGTTTTGCTATTGAGAATGATTCAGGTTATGATATCCCTCTGGAAATTTTTTGAAAGTGATATTAATGATTTCGTCAAAATCATTAATATCCTAAATTCAGACTTTGTTAGTAAAGATTTTCCTCCGATATGGATAAGCTTTATGGAATTCAGGATTTTCTTTAAGGAGATTCCGTGATTGTAGTTTATGGGAATAACTTAATAATGGAATCTTACAAATATGAATTTCTTGAGACAGAAAATAATGGTTGTAGTGAGGATGGAATATTATAAACGATGGCGATCCGCGTTGGGACACGATAGGGTAGGAGGCCTTTATAAAAGAATGTACACATTTATACCTGAAACTTTTTAAAGGCTAACCTCAATGAGAGTGGATAGATATAAATCAAATTGACAGTAGATTTAAAAGCATCTTAGAGTTAAAGTTTGGTTAAAGGTGTCAAATTCGGTTACACTTAAAATGGACCCCTTCTGAATCGCCAGTATTGACGAGATATTCGCATTTTCGGATAGTTCCTCTTCCTCCGCCACTTAACTTACAGAATAGCTTAAAAAGCCCCAAAACTCACCGTTTTGGGGCTTTTTTGTTGTGTGCCGTGCATGGCGTATAA
>NZ_DCAP01000012.1:0-132931 GCF_002311535.1 Salegentibacter sp. UBA1130
TTATCGCTAAAATGGTGATCGATAAAAAAGAATACAAGCCAGCGGCGAAGTAATCTTTTAGATTAACATTTTTGCGAAAATTCTACTTTTATCGCTAAAATGATGATCGATAAAAAAGAATACAAACCAGCTGCGAAATAGCATTGAAAATAATTAAAATATTGGTTGTGGGTTCTTAGATTTAAATTATCTTTGCAGCCTATTTCTAAAGAAAGGGGGTGATGACACTATGTTAATAATACCAGTAAAAGACGGAGAAAATATTGATAGAGCGCTGAAGCGTTTTAAGAGAAAATTCGATAAAACCGGAACAATGCGCCAGCTGAGAAGCCGCCAGCATTTCACGAAACCTTCTGTTGCGAAGAGAGCTCAGGTTCAAAAAGCCGAGTACATTCAACATTTGAGAGATCAGGAAGATATCTAGTAAAAAGATATAATCGAATTTTTCCGAAGCTATTCGGAAAAACAAATATAACTGTTGATAGATTAAAGTTTGCTAACTTTGTCTATCAACAGTTTTTTTATGCCCTTTTCCCAGTTTTTAGATTACCTGCAGTTGGAGAAAAAATACTCTCCCAATACACTAACCGCCTATAAAACCGATTTAGAATCTTTTTCAGAATTTATTTTATTCGAGTTTGAAGAAAAAGATCTTAGTAAAGTTCATTATTCCCAAATTAGAAACTGGATTGTTTCATTGGTAGATCAGGGTGTATCCAATAGAAGTATAAACCGGAAGATTTCTTCTTTAAAAGCTTACTACCGCTTTCTTCAAAAAACCGGCGATATAGAATTTTCTCCCCTCGCAAAACATAAAGCTTTAAAAACTGCTTCTAAAATTCAGGTTCCATTTTCTGAAGCTGAAATAAGCCAGGTTTTGGAACAAATTGATATTTCAGATTTTGAAGGTTTGCGAGACCGTTTAATTGTAGAGCTTTTTTATACTACGGGAATGAGGCGTATTGAGCTCATTGAAATTAAACTTCAGGATGTAGATTTGAGTGGAAAGTACGTTAAAGTGCTTGGTAAAAGACAGAAGGAAAGAATTATACCATTATTGCCTGGCGTGATTTCTAATTTAGAAAATTATATAAGTAAACGATCAGATTTGGTGAAAGGGCAGGAGCCATCCTATTTATTTGTAACTCAAAAAGGTATAAAATTATACGAAAGCCTTGTGTATAGAATTATTAATAATTATTTTAGTAAGGTGTCTGGCAAAATAAAAAGGAGTCCGCATATTCTGCGGCACTCATTTGCTACACATTTATTGAACCAGGGCGCCAACCTAAACGCAGTAAAAGAATTACTTGGGCATTCCAGTCTTGCTGCCACGCAGGTATATACCCACAATAGTATTTCAGAACTTAGTAAAGTTCATCAAATGGCGCATCCCAGGAACAAAAAGACCAATTAAAATAATGTTTAATTAAATTCTACCGAAGATGAAAGTAAATGTGCAATCTGTTAACTTCAACGCCGATCAAAAATTAATTGATTTCATCCAACGCAAATTGGATAGGCTTGAAAATTATTACGATAAAATTATCTATGCTGATGTCTTTTTAAAAGTTCAGAATACAAGTGGAAAGGATAATAAGATTACCGAGGTTTTATTAAGTATCCCCGGCGGAGATATTATGGTAAAAAAAACCTGTAAGAAATTTGAAGAATGCGTAGATGAATGTGCTTCATCACTACAAAGACAGTTAATTAAACGCAAGGAAAAATTAAGTGCTCACGTTTAAATATTTTTTTTGCAGAATTGTTTTGTGAAAGGAATAATTTGTATACATTTGCAGTCCGTTAGAAATAGCGGACTTTTTTATGCTGAAAAAGTAGCGTAAAGGCCGATGTAGCTCAGCTGGCTAGAGCAGCTGATTTGTAATCAGCAGGTCGTGGGTTCGAGTCCCTCCATCGGCTCTTGAAATTTTGAAATAAAGTATTTTTAGTTTAATCTCCTGGAGATTAAATGAGTAAGAAAAATATCGAAAAATTTTAAAAAATGCTTTGGACGGTGCTGTAAAATTATGTTTATTTGCAGCCGTTAAAAACAAACCGTCATAAAGCTTAGCTGGCAAGCCGGCTACGGTTCTATGAAATAGTGGAAAAATAAATTTGGGGAGATACTCAAGCGGCCAACGAGGGCAGACTGTAAATCTGCTGTCTTTCGACTTCGCAGGTTCGAATCCTGCTCTCCCCACAAGAATTGTTTAAAGTTCCAGATTCAGGGATGTGAAAATCCGGGAACTTTAAATTTATAAGCCCTGAATCGATAATGCGGGAGTAGCTCAGTTGGTAGAGCGTCAGCCTTCCAAGCTGAATGTCGCCGGTTCGAACCCGGTCTCCCGCTCTTAATTAGAAAGCAGGAAAGTATATCCTTGTTTTCTAAATTTATTTTTCCGGTTTAAGTAAAGTTAAACATCCGTAAACCAGTATTGGTTTATGGTTATTCTTGTTTGAACCGGTGAACCTTGAAAGTGGAGACTTTCGGCTTGCCGACGTAGCTCAGGGGTAGAGCGTTTCCTTGGTAAGGAAGAGGTCACGAGTTCAATTCTCGTCGTTGGCTCTAGATTGTATTAAATTGAACACTAATATATAACTAAGATTAAATAAGTATTAATTATGGCAAAGGAAACTTATGATCGTTCCAAACCGCACCTTAACATAGGTACAATTGGACACGTAGATCACGGAAAAACGACTTTAACAGCAGCGATTACTAAAGTAATGGCTGATGCTGGATATTCAGAAGCTAGTGCTTTTGATCAAATTGATAATGCTCCTGAAGAAAAAGAAAGAGGTATTACAATTAACTCTTCTCACGTAGAGTATCAAACTGCTAACCGTCACTACGCACACGTTGACTGTCCTGGTCACGCCGATTATGTAAAGAACATGGTTACTGGTGCTGCTCAAATGGACGGTGCAATTCTTGTAGTTGCTGCAACTGATGGGCCTATGCCACAAACTCGTGAGCACATCCTTCTAGGACGCCAGGTTGGTATTCCAAGAATCGTTGTATTCTTAAATAAAGTTGACCTTGTTGATGATGAGGAGCTTTTAGAATTAGTAGAAATGGAAGTTAGAGATCTTCTTTCTTTCTATGAGTATGATGGTGATAACGGTCCTGTAATTTCAGGTTCTGCACTTGGAGCTCTTGAAGGTGATGAGAAGTGGTCTAAAACCGTTCTTGATTTAATGGAAGCTGTAGATAGCTGGATTGAATTACCAGAGCGTGATGTAGATAAGCCTTTCTTGATGCCTATTGAAGATGTATTCTCTATTACAGGTCGTGGTACTGTTGCAACTGGTCGTATTGAGACTGGTGTTGCAAACACTGGAGATCCTGTAGAGATTATTGGTATGGGAGCTGAAAAACTTACTTCTACTATTACTGGTGTTGAGATGTTCCGTAAGATCCTTGATAGAGGTGAAGCTGGAGATAACGTTGGTATCTTATTAAGAGGTATTGAAAAGTCTCAGATCTCAAGAGGTATGGTAATTACTAAGCCTGGATCTGTAACTCCTCACGCTAAGTTTAAAGCAGAGGTTTATATCCTTAAAAAAGAAGAAGGTGGACGTCACACTCCATTCCACAACAACTACCGTCCTCAGTTCTACGTACGTACAACTGATGTAACAGGAACAATTAACCTTCCTGATGGAGTTGAAATGGTAATGCCTGGTGATAACCTTACGATTACTGTAGAGCTTATCCAGACTATTGCAATGAATGTTGGTCTACGTTTCGCTATCCGTGAAGGTGGTAGAACTGTAGGTGCTGGACAGGTTACTGAAATTTTAGACTAATTACAGTTTAAATATAAAAAGGTTTCCCGCTCGGGCGGGAAACCTTCATTTATATTATATTTACGGGTTTAGCTCAGTTGGTAGAGCACTGGTCTCCAAAACCAGGTGTCGGGAGTTCGAGCCTCTCAACCCGTGCAAATACCTTAAGAATCACATGGCAGGAATTGGCAATTATATATCAGAATCTTATAACGAATTAAAAAACCACGTTACCTGGACAAGCTGGCCCGAAGCACAGAGGCTAACCATCCTTGTAGCCGTTTTTTCTATTATTTTTTCACTGGCTATTTGGGGTGTAGATACCGTATTTAGTTCGGCTATCGAAGAATATTTCAAATGGATTAAATCTTAAAGATAGTAGGATGGCAGAAGGAAAGGAAAAAAAGTGGTATGTAGTTCGTGCCGTTAGCGGTCAGGAAAACAAGGTTAAAGACTATATTGAGAAAGAGGTTAACCATCTTGGGATGGAAGATTATCTGGATCAGGTTTTAGTTCCTACCGAAAAAGTTATCCAAATTAGAAATGGTAAGAAAGTAAACAAAGAACGTGTTTATTTTCCTGGGTATGTAATGATTCAGGCTAGTCTTGAAGGTGAAATGCCTCACGTGATTAAAAATATTAATGGCGTTATTGGATTTTTAGGCGAAACAAAAGGAGGAGATCCTGTTCCGCTTAGAAAATCTGAAGTTAATAGAATGCTTGGTAAAGTAGATGAACTTTCAGTAAAAACCGATAACGTAGCAATACCTTTTACTATTGGAGAAACCATAAAAGTTATAGACGGACCGTTTAATGGCTTTAATGGTACAGTAGAAAAGATAAATGAAGAAAAGCGTAAGCTTGAGGTAATGGTTAAGATTTTCGGAAGAAAAACACCATTGGAATTAAGCTATATGCAAGTAGAAAAAGTATAAAGATTTTAGTTACATATTTTTTGATGGTTTTTTAAAGCTTCCACTCTAACAAACTATCACCTTAAAAATTAAGAAAATGGCAAAAGAAGTAAGTAAAGTTGTAAAACTACAAGTTCGCGGAGGTGCTGCTAACCCATCACCACCAGTTGGACCTGCTTTGGGTGCTGCCGGGGTAAATATCATGGAATTCTGTAAGCAATTCAATGGTAGAACCCAGGATAAACAAGGTAAAGTATTGCCGGTTGCGATTACGGTTTATTCAGATAAGTCTTTTGACTTTGTGATTAAAACTCCTCCAGCTGCAGTACAATTGTTGGAAGCATCTAAGAACAAAAAAGGTTCAGGAGAACCAAACAGAAAGAAAATAGCAAGTGTTTCTTGGGATCAGGTTAGAACTATTGCAGAAGATAAGATGCAGGATTTAAATGCCTTCACCGTAGAATCTGCAATGAAAATGGTTGCTGGAACAGCTCGTTCAATGGGAATAACTGTAAAAGGTGATGCACCGTTTTAATCCAAAAAGAAATTAAAAATGGCAAAATTAACTAAAAAGCAAAAGGAAGCCCAATCTAAGATCGAGAGCAATAAAGCTTACTCGGTGGCAGAAGCTTCAGCTTTAATTAAAGAAGTTGCTAACGAAAACTTCGATGCATCTGTGGATTTAGCGGTTCGTTTGAATGTAGATCCAAGAAAAGCCAACCAAATGGTAAGAGGTGTTGTAACCCTTCCACACGGTACAGGTAAAGATGTAAAAGTACTTGCGTTAGTTACTCCAGATAAGGAAGAAGAGGCTAAAGAAGCCGGAGCCGATTATGTTGGTCTTGATGAATATCTTGACAAAATAAAAGGTGGATGGACAGATGTTGATGTAATTATCACTATGCCTAGCGTAATGGGTAAATTAGGACCTTTGGGACGAGTACTTGGACCAAGAGGATTAATGCCTAACCCAAAAACAGGAACAGTAACTATGGATGTTGCCAAAGCAGTATCTGATGTTAAAGCTGGTAAAATTGACTTTAAAGTTGATAAAACTGGTATTGTTCACGCTGGAATTGGAAAAGCATCTTTTGAAGCTGAAAAAATTGCTGGAAACGCGAGAGAATTATTAACTACTTTAGTGAAGTTGAAACCTCAGGCATCTAAGGGTGTGTATATTAAGAGTATACACATGTCTTCTACAATGAGCCCGAGCGTTCAGGTTGATACTAAAAGGTTCACTGAGCAATAATAGTATAGATTATGACAAGAGAAGAAAAATCAATAGTAATTGAAGATTTAACTGCCCAGTTAACAGATAATTCTGTGGTTTATTTAGCAGATATATCTGGCCTTGATGCCGGAACAACTTCAAACTTGCGTAGAGCTTGTTTTAAAGCTAACGTAAAGCTGGCTGTAGTTAAAAATACGTTGCTTGCTAAAGCGATGGAAGCTTCAGATAAAGAATTTGGAGACCTTCCTTCAGTATTAAAAGGCAACACTTCCATAATGTTTTCTGAAACCGGTAATGCGCCGGCCAAAGTAATTAAAGAATTCAGAAAGAAAAACGAAAAACCACTTCTTAAAGGAGCTTTTGTTGAAGAAGCTGTTTATGTAGGAGACGAATACCTTGATGCACTTGTAAATATCAAGTCTAAAGAAGAGGTTATTGGAGATATCGTTGGACTATTACAATCACCTGCTAAGAATGTTATTTCAGCACTTAAGTCTGGTGGCGGTAAAATCTCTGGAATCCTTAAGACACTTTCAGAAAAGGAAGGATAAATTAGTACGCACTTTTTAACAAATATAAATTAAAGAACTTTTTAAAAACGATAGAAAATGGCAGATTTAAAAGAATTCGCAGAACAATTGGTTAACTTAACCGTAAAAGAAGTAAACGAGTTAGCTGATATTTTAAAAGAAGAATATGGTATAGAGCCTGCAGCTGCTGCAGTAGCTGTTGCTGGTGGCGGTGCTGCTGGTGGTGGTGAAGAAGCTGAAGAGCAGTCTGAATTTGACGTAATTCTTAAGGCTCCAGGTGGATCTAAACTAGCAGTTGTTAAACTTGTAAAAGAACTTACAGGTCTTGGTCTTAAAGATGCTAAAGCATTAGTAGATGGCGCACCAGCTCCAGTTAAAGAAGGAGTAGCTAAAGACGAAGCAGAAGCACTTAAAGCACAGCTAGAAGAAGCAGGAGCTGAGGTTGAGCTTAAATAAGCTTGCCAGCAGCAATATTATTTAGGTTTAGACCTCAGGAATTCGTTCCTGAAGGTCTAAACCCTTTTGCGTATATAGGGGATTAACTCCTTGCGCGCCCGTTTTTTTATAAATTATAATCCGTCCATTGATGTTAGCAAAGCAAACTGAAAGAGTGAGTTTCTCTTCTGTAAAGAACAGACCTGATTACCCGGACTTCCTGGATATCCAGATCAAGTCTTTTCAGGATTTCTTTCAATTAGAAACCAAATCAGAAGAGCGGGGAAATGAAGGTCTCTATAATACCTTCCTGGAAAACTTCCCAATTACGGACACCCGTAACCAATTTGTACTAGAATTTTTAGATTATTTTGTGGACCCGCCAAGATATTCCATTCAGGAGTGTATAGAGCGTGGTTTAACATATAGTGTGCCTCTTAAAGCAAGATTAAAACTATATTGTACCGACCCTGAACACGAAGATTTTGAAACCATCGTACAGGACGTTTACTTAGGAACTATACCTTATATGACTCCAAGTGGTACTTTTTGTATCAACGGGGCAGAACGTGTGGTAGTTTCTCAGCTTCACCGTTCACCAGGAGTTTTCTTTGGACAATCGTTCCACGCAAATGGAACAAAACTTTATTCTGCCCGTGTAATTCCTTTTAAAGGTTCATGGATAGAATTTGCTACCGATATTAATAGCGTTATGTACGCATATATCGATAGAAAGAAAAAATTACCTGTTACCACACTTTTCCGTGCCATAGGTTTTGAGCGCGATAAAGATATTTTAGAAATATTTGACCTTGCAGAAGAGGTGAAAGTTTCAAAAACAGGACTTAAAAAAGTATTAGGTCGTAAACTTGCGGCCCGTGTATTGAATACCTGGTATGAAGATTTTGTAGATGAAGATACAGGAGAGGTAGTTTCAATAGAACGTAATGAGATCGTTTTAGATCGTGATACAGAACTTGAAAAAGAGCATATAGAAGAAATTCTTGAAACCGGAAGTAAAACTATTCTTCTTCATAAAGAAGATAATTCTACCGGAGATTATGCTATTATTCATAATACATTACAAAAAGACCCTACCAACTCTGAAAAAGAAGCGGTAGAACATATTTATCGTCAATTACGTAATGCAGAACCGCCAGATGAGGAAACTGCTCGTGGTATTATCGATAAATTATTCTTCTCAGATCAGCGTTACAGCCTTGGAGAAGTTGGTCGATATAGAATGAACAAAAAATTAGGTCTTGATGTTGCTATGGATAAGCAAGTGCTTACCAAAGAAGACATTATTACCATAATTAAATACTTAATCGAGCTTATTAATTCTAAAGCTGAGATTGATGATATTGACCACTTATCTAACCGTCGTGTTAGAACTGTAGGTGAGCAATTATCTCAACAGTTTGGAGTTGGTCTTGCTCGTATGGCACGTACCATTCGTGAAAGAATGAACGTTCGTGACAACGAGGTGTTTACCCCAATAGATTTGATTAATGCGAAGACATTATCTTCTGTGATTAACTCTTTCTTTGGTACCAACCAGTTGTCTCAGTTTATGGATCAAACCAACCCGCTTGCCGAAATTACGCACAAGCGTAGACTTTCAGCATTAGGGCCAGGTGGTTTATCTAGAGAAAGAGCAGGGTTTGAGGTACGTGATGTTCACTATACTCACTACGGAAGACTTTGCCCAATTGAAACTCCTGAAGGGCCAAACATTGGACTTATTTCTTCACTTTCAGTTTATGCTAAAGTGAACGGAATGGGCTTCATTGAAACGCCATACCGTAAAGTTGAAAATGGAAAATTAGATTTTTCAGAAGAACCTATTTATTTAAGTGCAGAAGAGGAAGAGGACAAGAAAATTGCCCAGGCTAACATTCCACTTAAAGAAGATGGAACTATAGATTCTGAAAGAGTAATTGCTCGTATGGAAGGTGACTTCCCGGTAGTAGACCCAAAAGAGGTTCATTATACCGATGTTGCACCAAACCAGATTTCATCTATTTCGGCTTCGTTAATTCCGTTCCTAGAACATGATGATGCGAACCGTGCGTTGATGGGATCTAACATGATGCGCCAGGCATTACCATTATTGCAAGCCGATTCTCCAATTGTTGGAACCGGATTGGAACGCCAGGTAGCTACAGATTCTCGTGTATTGATTAATGCTGAAGGAGAAGGTGAAGTAGAATATGTAGACGCTAAGAAAATTATTATAAAGTACGATAGAACTGAAGAAGAACGTATGGTAAGCTTTGATAGCGATTCAAAGTCTTATGATCTTATTAAGTTCCGTAAAACCAACCAGGGTTCTTCTATTAACCTCAAGCCAATCGTTAGGGTAGGAGATAGAGTAACTAAAGGTCAGGTTTTATGTCAGGGTTACGCTACAGAAGCCGGGGAACTTGCTTTAGGTAGAAATATGAAGGTTGCCTTTATGCCCTGGAAAGGTTACAACTTTGAGGATGCGATTGTAATTTCAGAAAAAGTGGTTAGAGAAGATATCTTTACTTCTATCCATATTGATGAATACTCACTCGAAGTTCGTGATACAAAATTAGGTAACGAAGAATTAACCAACGATATTCCTAACGTTTCAGAAGAGGCTACTAAAGACCTTGATGAACACGGAATGATTAGAATTGGTGCAGAGGTTAAACCTGGCGATATTCTTATTGGTAAGATTACTCCAAAAGGAGAAAGCGATCCAACACCAGAAGAAAAATTACTTCGTGCTATCTTTGGAGACAAGGCCGGTGATGTAAAAGATGCATCGCTTAAAGCTTCTCCTTCTTTAAATGGTGTGGTAATAGAGAAGAAACTCTTTGCCCGTGCTATTAAAGATAAACGTAAAAGAGCTCAGGATAAAGAAGATGTTGCCGCGCTTGAGAAAAAGTACGACGCTAAATTCGCCAATTTAAAAGCTGAACTTGTAGATAAGTTATTCGCTATTATAGGCGGAAAAACTGCTCAGGGAGTTCAAAATGATCTTGGAGAAGAGGTAATGCCAAAAGGTAAGAAGTATACGTTGAAAATGCTTAATGCAGTAGACGATTATACTCACTTAACTCACGGTACCTGGACTACAGATGATCACTTAAACACTTTGGTAGCAGATCTTATTCATAACTATAAGATTAAGGAAAACGATCTTCAGGGTAACTTGAGAAGAGAGAAGTTTACCATCTCTGTTGGAGATGAACTTCCTTCTGGTATCCTTAAACTTGCTAAGGTTTACATCGCTAAAAAGCGTAAACTAAAAGTAGGTGATAAAATGGCGGGACGTCACGGTAACAAAGGTATTGTTGCAAGAATAGTTCGCCAGGAAGATATGCCATTCCTTGATGATGGTACACCGGTTGATATTGTGTTGAACCCACTTGGGGTACCTTCACGTATGAACATTGGTCAGATCTACGAAACTGTACTTGGATGGGCAGGACAAAAGCTTGGTAATAAATATGCAACTCCAATTTTTGATGGAGCTACCATAGACCAGATTAATGAGCTTACTGATGAAGCTGGAATTCCAAGATACGGGCATACCTATCTTTATGACGGTGGAACAGGAGATCGTTTTGACCAACCTGCAACAGTAGGGGTAATCTATATGTTGAAATTAGGACATATGATTGAAGATAAGATGCACGCCAGATCTATTGGACCATACTCGCTTATTACTCAGCAACCACTTGGTGGTAAAGCACAATTTGGTGGTCAGCGTTTTGGTGAGATGGAGGTTTGGGCACTTGAGGCTTATGGAGCATCAAGCACCCTGCGTGAAATCTTAACAGTGAAGTCAGATGATGTGATAGGAAGGGCTAAAACTTACGAGTCTATCGTAAAAGGAGAGCCTATGCCAGAACCCGGCCTGCCGGAATCTTTCAACGTACTTATGCACGAATTGAAAGGTCTTGGTTTGGATATTAAATTAGAAGAATAAAATACTGTTTTAAAGGGGCGTTACGGCGCCCCAAAAACAGATTTTTCACAATAATTATAGCAGCAGAGTTATTATGGCTAGAAATAATGATAAGAATACAGTAAAGAGATTTGATAAAATCTCTATCGGTTTGGCTTCCCCGGAATCTATCCTCGCAGAATCTCGTGGTGAAGTTCTAAAACCGGAAACTATCAATTATCGTACGCACAAACCCGAACGTGACGGTTTGTTTTGTGAGCGTATTTTTGGTCCTGTAAAGGATTACGAATGTGCCTGCGGTAAGTATAAAAGAATACGTTACAAAGGAATTGTTTGTGACCGTTGTGGGGTAGAAGTAACCGAAAAACAAGTACGTAGAGACCGTGTTGGGCACATTAATTTGGTAGTTCCTGTAGCACATATCTGGTATTTCCGTTCTTTACCTAATAAAATTGGATACTTGCTTGGTCTTCCATCTAAGAAATTAGATATGATCATTTACTACGAGCGTTACGTAGTAATTCAAGCCGGTATTGCTAAAAACGAAGAAGGTGAACCATTAAAGAAAATGGATTTCCTTACTGAAGAAGAATATCTAAACGTTTTAGATAGCCTTCCGCAAGAAAATATGTATTTAGAAGACAGCGACCCAAATAAGTTTATCGCTAAAATGGGAGCCGAATGTCTTATTGAAATACTAAGAAGAATAGATCTTAACGAACTTTCTTACGAGTTAAGACACAAGGCAAATAACGAAACTTCAAAACAACGTAAAACCGAAGCGCTTAAACGTCTTCAGGTTGTAGAAGCTTTCCGTGATGCCAATAATAATCGCGAGAATCTTCCAGAATGGATGATTATGAAAGTGGTTCCTGTAATTCCACCAGAATTACGACCTCTTGTACCTCTTGATGGTGGGCGTTTCGCGACTTCAGATTTAAATGATCTTTATAGAAGAGTTATTATTCGTAACAACCGTCTAAAAAGATTAATGGAGATCAAAGCTCCTGAAGTGATTTTACGTAACGAAAAACGTATGCTTCAGGAATCTGTAGATTCATTGTTTGATAACACAAGAAAATCTTCAGCGGTAAAAACAGACTCTAACCGTCCGTTAAAATCGCTTTCAGATTCTCTTAAAGGTAAGCAGGGACGTTTCCGTCAAAACTTACTTGGTAAACGTGTAGATTATTCAGCACGTTCGGTAATTGTTGTAGGACCTGAGTTGAAGATGCACGAATGTGGTCTTCCAAAGAACATGGCAGCTGAACTTTACAAGCCTTTTGTAATTAGAAAACTAATTGAAAGAGGAATTGTAAAAACAGTAAAATCTGCCAAGAAAATAATAGATAAGAAAGAGCCGGTAGTATGGGATATCCTGGAGAATGTTCTTAAAGGACACCCTGTATTGCTTAACCGTGCTCCTACGCTTCACCGTTTAGGTATACAGGCATTCCAGCCAAAACTTATTGAAGGGAAAGCGATACAATTACACCCATTAGCCTGTACGGCATTTAACGCCGATTTTGATGGTGACCAGATGGCGGTTCACTTACCGCTTGGGCCAGAGGCTATTTTAGAAGCTCAGTTATTAATGCTTGCTTCTCATAATATCCTTAACCCTGCAAACGGTTCACCTATTACAGTACCATCTCAGGATATGATTCTTGGTCTTTATTATATGACCAAGTCTAGAAAATCTACAGACGAGGTTAAGGTTAAAGGGGAAGGACTTACTTTCTATTCTGATGAAGAAGTGGTAATCGCTTACAACCAGAAGAGAGTAGACCTTAATGCCGAAATCAAGATTCGCGCTAAAGATTTTAATGAAGTAGGTGAGTTAACTTACCAAATTATAGAAACTACAGTTGGTAGAGTATTATTTAACCAGGCTGTACCAGAAGAAGTTGGATATGTGAATACAGTATTAACCAAGAAAAACCTTAGGGATATTATTGGTGATGTATTGGCTAAAACCAGTGTTCCTGCTACAGGTGAATTCCTTGATGCTATTAAGGAAATGGGTTATGGATACGCTTTCCGTGGTGGACTTTCCTTCAGTTTAGGTGATATTATTATCCCTGAAGAGAAGCAAACTATGATTGATGAAGCTAACGAGCAGGTTGAAGGTATTGTAGGAAACTATAATATGGGTCTTATTACTAATAACGAGCGTTACAACCAGGTAATTGATATCTGGACATCTACCAATGCCGGTCTAACCGAATTGGCTATGAAACGTATTCGAGAAGATAAGCAAGGTTTCAACTCTGTGTTTATGATGCTTGATTCTGGTGCTCGTGGATCTAAAGAACAGATTCGTCAGCTAACCGGTATGCGTGGTCTTATGGCCAAGCCTAAGAAATCTAACTCTGGTGGAGGTGAAATTATTGAAAACCCAATTCTTTCTAACTTTAAAGAAGGGCTTTCAATTCTTGAGTACTTTATCTCTACTCACGGTGCACGTAAAGGACTTGCCGATACCGCACTTAAAACTGCCGATGCTGGTTACTTAACCCGTAGACTGGTTGATGTTTCGCAAGATGTTATTGTAAATGAAGAAGACTGCGGAACTTTAAGAGGAGTAGAAGTTAGACCACTTAAAAAGAACGAAGAAATTGTAGAATCTCTTGGAGAACGTATTTTAGGACGTATTTCTCTTCACGATGTTCTTAATCCTTCTAATAATGAACTTTTAGTAGCCTCAGGCGAAGAAATTACTTCAGAAATTGTCACAAAAATTGAAAACGCTCCAATAGAAAGTGTTGAAGTAAGATCTCCATTAACCTGTGAAGCTAAAAAAGGAATTTGTGTAAAATGTTACGGAAGAAACCTTTCTACCAATAAACTGGTACAAAGAGGTGAAGCTGTAGGTGTTGTTGCTGCGCAATCTATTGGAGAACCAGGTACACAGTTAACACTACGTACATTCCACGTGGGAGGTATTGCAGGTAACATTTCAGAAGATAATAAACTAGAGGTTAAATTTGACGGTATTGCCGAAATTGAAGACCTTAAAGTTGTAAAAGGAGAAGCTCCAGATGGTAGCCAGTCTGAAATTGTGATTTCAAGAACTGCCGAGCTTAAAGTAAAAGATAAGAAAACCGGAGTGGTATTGAGTAATAATAACATTCCTTATGGTTCTCAAATCTTTATAGATAACGGTGCTGAAGTTTCCAAAGGTGATGTAGTTTGCCAGTGGGATCCTTATAACGGGGTTATTATTTCAGAATTTGCCGGTAAGATTAAATATGAAAACGTTGAGCAAGGTGTAACTTACCAGGTAGAGATAGATGAGCAAACAGGATTCCAGGAAAAAGTAATTTCTGAATCCCGTAACAAAAAGCTTATTCCAACTTTACATATTTTAGGTAAAAAGGATGAAGTGATTCGTTCTTATAACCTTCCGGTTGGTGCCCACCTTATGGTAGACAATGAAGAAAAAATAAGTGTAGGTAAGATTTTGGTTAAGATTCCTCGTAAATCTTCTAAAGCAGGTGATATTACCGGTGGTCTTCCAAGGGTAACCGAGTTGTTTGAGGCTCGTAACCCATCTAACCCAGCAGTTGTTAGTGAGATTGATGGTGTTGTTTCCTTCGGAAAAATTAAAAGAGGTAACCGCGAGATTATCGTAGAGTCTAAATTAGGAGAGGTTAAGAAATACCTAGTGAAGTTATCTAACCAGATTCTTGTTCAGGAAAACGATTATGTTCGTGCAGGTATGCCACTTTCTGATGGATCTGTTACTCCAGAAGATATTCTTAATATCAAAGGACCAAACGCGGTACAACAGTATCTTGTAAACGAAGTTCAGGAAGTTTACCGACTCCAGGGTGTGAAAATTAATGATAAGCACTTTGAAGTTGTTGTAAGACAAATGATGCGTAAGGTTAGAATTCAGGATCCGGGAGATACTATTTTCTTAGAAAACCAACTTGTTCATAAATCAGATTTCATCGAGGAGAACGATAAAGTCTTCGGAATGAAAGTGGTTGAAGATGCTGGAGATTCAGAGAATTTAAGACCAGGACAAATCGTTTCACCAAGAGAACTTAGAGATGAGAACTCATTGTTAAGACGTGAAGATAAAAACCTTGCAACTGCAAGAGACGTAACTGCTGCAACCGCTACACCGGTTCTTCAGGGTATTACTCGTGCATCGCTACAAACAAAATCGTTTATTTCTGCGGCTTCCTTCCAGGAAACTACCAAAGTATTAAACGAGGCTGCCGTAAGCGGTAAGATCGATAAACTTGAAGGATTGAAAGAAAATGTAATTGTAGGACATAGAATTCCTGCAGGTACAGGTATGCGTAAGTACGATAGCATTATCGTTGGTTCTAAAGAAGAATTTGACGAAATGATGGAACACAAGCAAGAAGTTAATTATAACTAATGCCTATAAAAGAGCCGCAAACGCGGCTCTTTTATTTTTAATTAAGCACAGGAAATCCCGACTTTAGATCGGGATTTCTTGGTTTTTATAATAGAGGTTAAAAATACTTTTGTTCCTTAATATCAAAACCGGTCTTTAAAAGTTCGGACTAATAGAAGTATATTTTATTATCTTTCAACACCTTTCTTCGGAACCTAGTGTATCGATGATATCCAGAATTTTTGATCTTTCTATATCAGCTTCAATAGATCATCTTTAGTTAACTGTTTGAAGAACCCGGAATCGGTGTGAATGAGCTCTTCTACTAATTTCTTTTTCCGGTCTTGCAACTCTATGATTTTCTCTTCGATGGTATTAGGAGTAATCATACGCACAGCTACAACCTTATTGGCTTGTCCAATCCGATAAGCACGATCTATTGCCTGGTTTTCAACGGCGGGGTTCCACCAGGGGTCGACGATGAAAACATATTCTGCCGCTGTTAAATTGAGTCCTGTGCCCCCGGCTTTTAAACTGATGAGAAAAACCCGCGTCTGCTCATCTTCCTGAAATATTTCAACCTGTTCTTGGCGTTTTCTGGTTTTACCGCTGAGGAAAGCATATTTTATCGTTTCCTGGTCCAGACGTTCCTTAATTAACTCTAACATTCCAACGAACTGTGAGAAAATCAGCACCTTGTGTTCACTTTGTAGGTTTAAGACCTGTGTGATCAACTCGTCCAATTTGGCCGACTGGCTTCCATAATATTCCTGGTCGGAAAGCAGGGCAGGGGAATTACAAATTTGTCGCATTTTTGTTAAGCCCTGTAAAATATGCATACTGGATGCTTTTAATTCTTCATCACTGCTATTGTTGAGATATTGCTGAAATTCTTTTTTATAAATATCATATACGCGGCGTTGTTCCTTGCCCATTTCGCAATAAACTATCATTTCTGTTTTCTCCGGGAGTTCTGTAGCGACTTCTTTTTTAGTTCGCCTCAAAATAAAGGGATGTACTTTTTGCTGAAGTTCCTTCGCCCTGGATTCATCTTGGAATTTGTCAATCGGTGTTGAATAGTCGGCAGCAAATTGTTTGGCATTCCCAAAAAGTCCGGGCATGGCAAAAGAAAGTTGGGAAAATAGGTCAAAGGTATTGTTTTCTACCGGGGTTCCTGTTGCCACAATTCGTTGTCTTGCCTTGAGCAATCGTGCCGCTTTATAACGTTTTGAGGCAGGGTTTTTTATTGCTTGGGATTCGTCAAGAACAATCACGTTAAAACTAATATTTTTTAAAATTTCAGCATCGTTCAACATAGTTCCATAGGAGGTGATAAGTACCTCATATTCTTCAAATGGGATATTTTTTGTCTCACGGTTGATTCCGTAAATAATTTTATACTTGAGTTTCGGTGCAAACTTTTTAATTTCAATTTCCCAGTTGTGTAGAAGGGAGGTGGGAACGATCACTAAGTTTGGATTTTTGTTCCCTTTCTCAATTTGAAGCAGGAAATAAGCTATAATTTGAATAGTTTTACCTAATCCCATATCATCTGCCAGGCAACCGCCGAACCCAAATTCATCCAAAAAATTCAACCAATTCAAACCTTCTTTCTGATAATCCCGTAAGCTGGCTTTTAAATTCTTCGGTATTTTTACATTCCGGATGGAATGAAAATTGGCCAATTTATCCCGGTAATTTTCTAATTCTATTTTTACTTCGGACGACAATACTTCTTTTTCAAAAAGTTCATCCACCAGTCCAAAATGAGATTTGTGTGTGCGGATCGCATCATCTTTAATTTCCCCGGAACGGAAATAGCGACTGAATTTTTCTACCCAATCCTCAGGCAAAATTCCTTTAGAGCCGTCGCCTAATTTTACATAGCGGTTTTTATTAATTATGGATTTGCGTATTTCCTTCAATCCTACTTTTTGATTCCCAAAGCTGATATTGGTATGAATGTCGAACCAGTCAATACCGGATTTTACCGAAGCCTGTACCTGCATTTTGTTTGGGTTCAGGTTGTTGCTTTTTAACTGTTTGAATCCCAGGATAGTATAGCCGTGTTCACGCCAGGCTTCAAAAGCATCAATAAACCAACCCTTATCCAAAAACTCTTGTTTATGTAAATAATAAAATTCATTTTGCGGATTATCGTCAAAATCGAGGTGTTGCGCTTGAATATTGCGTTTAAACCTATGTTCCATGCTTTCATTTCGGTCGACGACGTACATTTTTCCTTTTTCATCTTCGGTATAGATATTTCGCCTGGAAAGAATGGGCGCCTCAATTTCTCCGTAACGAATAACCGGGGTAATAAGAATATAATCATCTGATTCGGATAAGTAAACCATATGTTCGGTAACCTGGTCCAGAAATTTTTCTTTTCTGACTTTCTCTGGTACTTTTTTTATAAAATCATACTTTACTTTAACGGCTTGCTCCAAAGGGTCTAAAAGTTCTTTTTTAAGTTGTAGGAATTGAACCTGGGTTAAATATATTTCGTGCTTTTTCTGCCGGAAAAATGCCAGGAGCTTATTTACCTCTTCATTTTTAATAAAATAAAAGTTGTGGTCAACCTCGAAATAATTTCCTACCTGCAAAATGTTATAGGAGAAATAATTATGTCCGTTGATTTTAAAATTAAGTTTTAAGACATACAAATTATTTTTTTGTTCCACTTGCACTGTGGTATCAAAATCTTCTATCAGAAACCGAACAGGCCTGATTTTTCCCGGGGTTATTTTTCTGTTGCGCCAATCAGGTTCAAAATAGTAGAATTGTAAATTGAAAGGATTTTTTAGAATATGAGGGTCAACAGAAAAATCCAGGCTATAATTTTCCTGTTGTAAAAGAGAAGTAATGAATAAAAATTCTTCTGGTTGCGAAAGCGTTTTTAATTTGTCTTGCAGGTTTAGCGGCCGAATTGGTGATTTGATCCGACCACTTTTTGTCAAAGCTGCTTCCATTAATTGAAACTTAAAACGAGTGCCTTGCTGGTCCTCCGCTAAGATAAATTCTATTTTATTATCTTCTGAAATGGAGGGGGGAAATTTGAAATCCGGGAGCAATTCCTTTTTGAGATTTATTAGGTCCGGTTTAGTAAGCGATAAAAAGCTATGTTTAGCTTCTATATATATTCTATCATATCTTTGGTAAATTGTGTAAAATTCATCTGGATTATTAATATCTCCCAGCCCCTGGGCGTCTGCTTTTTGTTTAATGAGCTGAAAGCGACTTTTTTCATCAAAGGATAATAGGAGCCCTTCTGATTCAGGTATTTTTAATAGGACAAAGGAAAGGTGAAGACAAAGTAGATCAGAATTATTTGAACAGCTACATTCCAAAAGAAGATTCCTGTCCTCCTGAATGATTTTTAGGTCGAAAAAATTCCTATAGGATTCGCTGATTCTAGCAACCAGAACATTGGGCAGTATCTTAGCTTCAATTAAATTTAATAAATAGTTCCACCTGGAATTATCTGGGGTAATGGAAATGCTCTGGAGATCCGGGACTGTTAATTCTAAGATATTCTGATTCTCAAGGATAAAAGTTTTGCCTTCTTTTATTAATGAAAGATCCGAAAGCTCCAGGGAATTAATGGAATGAGTTTGACTTGAAAGCACTTCTTGTTGTACCCGGCTATCGGCTTCCACCAGAACGTTTACAATATGCTTGCAATATCCTCCCTGGTCATAAGGGCAGGTGCAGTGGGCGGCGATTACTTCATTGGTGTTGAAGGTGATGGCAACATGGTAACGAGTGGAACCCCAAACTTCGGCTTGTATATCATTAGTGCCTACTTCCAGACTGGTGATTAAGGAATCAGCGTAGCGACTTCGGGTTTTTACCGTCGTGTTATTTTGTATAAAGGTTTGAAAGGGTTTATGAGAGAGCTTCATGTTCACTGTCTTTGCCGGAAATTTTAAAAGTAAATTTAATAAACCGGAACGAATGGAATCATAGAAAAAAAGTAAAAAAAATTATATCGGTTGGGAAAATTAGTGGTTTAATAAACTTTAAGAAAACTGTTTAAAAATGAACTCAATTTAATTGCTTGTTATGGTTTAATAATAAAATCGGAGATATACTTTATAACTACGAAAGAGCAGTTGATATGTAGCAATATTTTTCGATGGTTTAGCGCTAGTCGGAGAGTTATAGCTAAGGGACAACTGGTATTTATGATTTCCACCTTTGGGTTCAGTTGGAAATATCAAATTATGATCGTCTACGGCCTAATATTTTTCAAAGATTGGGTCCAGGCTTACACCTATGATCTTCTGTAGCTGATCCGGTCTATTTGTCATCGTGGTTTTTTTTGTACTTTTAACCTATTGAAAAGGTTTGTAAAGATATATCAATTATCCTTTACTGCTTTGATGTTCTGCTTTTTCAGGAGGGGCTATAATTAAGCGTCATCTGGTATAGACTTACTTGCAGCAACTTCTATTGATGTCCTGAATGAAATGATTATATTCTAAGAATTAAATTTAAAATAATTATACTAATGAGTGAAGAAAAAAAGAAACCTAAAAAAGGTCAGATAAATATAGAACTTGACGAAGCCGTAGCTGAAGGAACTTATTCCAATTTAGCTATAATCAATCATTCGGTTTCAGAATTTGTAGTTGATTTTGTGAATATTATGCCGGGGAGACCGAAGAGTAAAGTAAAATCCCGAATTATTCTAACTCCACAACACGCCAAACGCTTATTGAAAGCTTTAAACGATAATATTCATCGATTTGAAAAAGCCCACGGTGAAATTAGGGATTACGAAAAAGCACCAATGCCATTAAACTTTGGTCCAACCGGCCAGGCTTAATCCAGGTTTATAATATATTCTGGAAACCCACGGAAGTTTTATCTCCGTGGGTTTTTTGTGGTGTGCCGTGCATGGCATATCACTTGACGGTGCAAGTCCGTTATGGGGGTTTATAGCTACCTACCATTAGCCAACGGCAAGGGTATCCATCGTGAGTTGGAATCTGAAGGAAGCCTGCGGCAAAGTTCCGATCCGAGGAACACGAACATCATATAAGGCATATCTGATCTGGATGAGCTTGCCATACAAAGCGAAGTCCTAAAGCTATACGGAGATCAGGGTGTAGATGATGCGGGTATATGGAATGAAAGTGATATGTCTTACCGCGGGAGATCTCACAGACATAGGTGAAACAGCCGTATGATGCGCGAGTATCACGTACGGATCTGGGAGAGGCTCAGGGGGCGGTTCCTTGGGCCTACTCGATTGATGATCGTCTGCAAAAGTAAGCTAAGCGCGGAGCGGACGCTAAGGAATATTATTCCTTTTATCGAGGATAAGTTATTCCTTAAAGTGAATAAGGGGAAAACCAATGTGTCTAATATCTCTAAAACTAAATTCCTCGGATACACCTTCTACCGATATAAAGGAAAAGGCAGACTCCGAGTCCACCCTATCAGTATCCAAAAGATGAAACGACGTATAAAGTTGTTGACGTCAAGGAGCAACGGGTGGGGTGAGGCCAGACGAAAGGAGGCACTCAACCAATTTATCAGAGGTTGGGTAAACTACTTTAAACTGGCTGATATGAAAAGTCTAATGCAGAAAGTAGACCTATGGTATCGCAGAAGGTTACGAATGTGTATCTGGAAAAGATGGAAACCCATACGAACCCGACTAAGGAATCTCCGAAAATTAGGGATATCCAACTCTAAAGCGCTAAAACTGGCTTCAACAAGAAAAGGATACTGGAAAATATCAGGAACTCCTACGCTTAATGTTTGAATAACCAAAGAGCGCCTAAGAGAAGCGGGGTACACTTTCTTACTGGATTCTTTTCTAAAGTGGAATACATAAATTAAGAAACCGCTCAGTACGGACCCGTACGCTGAGTGGTGTGAGAGGACAGATAGGGAACAATAATCTTAATAAGATAATCCCTATCTTCCTACTCGATTGACTTAAAACAGCGAAAAGATTTTAATAAATATTACCTAATTTAGAAGTACAACAACCTGAAGGATACTTCAGTTTAAAATTGCGAGACAATGGCAAAAAACGCTTCCAATTCTAAACCTAAAAAGCGCATAGCTGCAATAGACCTTGGTACCAATTCATTCCACGCAGTGTTGGTAGATATATATCCCGATGGTAGTTTCCGTACCGTGAATAAATTAAAAGAGATGGTTATTCTCGCTGAAAAAGGTCTGGAAGATAGATTAAGCCGGGATGCTATGGACCGCGGACTAGAAGCGCTTAAACGAATAAAATTTTTATGCGATAGCCATAAAGTTGAAAATATTCTCGCTTTTGCCACCAGTGCTATTCGGGAGGCAAAAAATGGAGGCGATTTTATTAAAGAAGTAGGAGAAAATGTTGGGATAAGAGTAAGAGCAATTTCCGGAAAAATGGAAGCCGAAATGATTGGGCTGGCCATTAGACATAGCATTGTTTTAGGAGATGAAATGGTGCTTATGGCCGATATTGGTGGTGGTAGCGTTGAATTTATTATTGGTAACCAAAAAGAATTTATTTATTATAATAGTTTAAAACTGGGTGTGGCAAGAATGGCCGCTGGGTTTGTAGATTCAGATCCTATAGAAGAAAAAGACGTTAAAAAGCTTCAAAAGCATTTTGCCAAAGAACTTGCTGAAGTGTTGAAATTGGCCAAAAAACATAAAGTAAAGACCATTATTGGTTCTTCGGGAACTATGGAGAATATTGGCGAAATGGTAGCGAATAGAAATTCTATTACTGCCAAAAGAAGCCTTAACGAACTGGAGTTTAGCGCAGCCGACTTTAAAGATTTATATAAGGATTTTATTAAACTGAATAAAAAAGATCGTCTTAAAGAAAAAGGCCTGGAAGAAAAAAGGGTGGATATTATAAACCCCGGAATGGTTTTGCTGAATTTTCTGATAGATAAATTTAAGATTGAAAATATTAAAATTTCTGAAGGTGCACTTCGGGAAGGTATGATCTTAAACTTCATCAACAATCAAAAAGAGCAACTCAACCTTGATCTTGTAGCCAGTTTTAAAGATCCCAGACGCAGAAGTATTTACGAACTATTAAGAAAATGTAACTGGCCTGAAAAACATTCCCGGCACGTTTCAAATTTTGCATTGCAGCTTTTTGATGAATTTAAAGAAGAATTAAAATTAAAAGAATCAGACAGGGAATTGCTGGAGTATGCCAGTTTAATGCACGATATAGGGTATTATATTTCTTATAGAAAACATCATAAACACGCTTTGTATCTTATTCGGTATTCAGATTTACTGGGTTTTAAAGAAGATGAAGTAAATATTATGGCAAATGTTGCCAGGTATCATAGAAAATCAACACCAGCTAAGCGCCACGAACATTATAAACAATTAAATAAAAAAACTCGAAAGCGGGTAAAGAAACTTTCAGCAATACTTAGAGTTGCTGATGGTTTGGATAGAAGCCATTATCAAAATGTAGAAAAATTGGAAATCAATAATAAGAAGAACAAAATTCAATTAATTATCACCACACATAGTGATCCCGAACTAGAAATATGGGGAACTTTAAGAAAAGGCGACTTACTAGAAAAACTAACTGATAAGAAACTTGAAGTTTTTCATGTTGTTGAAAATGAAAAAAAATAATTCAGCGGAGTATACCCTAATCTTTATATTTCTTAAAATAAATTCGCGCAGCTTTCATCACTCGGGGCGCAAGGATTAAAGTAGAGATCATCGTTGGTATTGCCATTAAAGCGAAAAAACCATCAATTAAATTAATCATCATACTTAAAGAAGTAGTTGCACCTAAGAGGATACTAATAATATAAAAATAGTTATAATAATGTTTGTTTTCAGCCCCTGCCAGGTAAGAAAGACATTTTGTTCCGTAGTAAGAGAAGGAGAACAAAGAGGAAATACTAAAAGCGGCTATACAAAGTAATAACAGGTAATCTCCCACATAAGGAATAGAATCTTCAAAAGCGGCTGCGGTAAGACTTACACCATTTACATCTGTAGTCTGCCAAATTCCCGTTACCAGGATACATAGGGCAGTAAGTGTACAAACCACCAGCGTATCAATTGCCGGCCCCAACATTGCTACTAATCCTTCTCGCACAGGTTCAGAAGTTTTACTCGCTCCGTGAGCCATTGTGGCGGTTCCTATCCCTGCTTCATTAGAAAAAGCACCTCTTCTTACTCCCAGGATTATTAAGCCGCCAAGAACGCCGCCAAGCATAGGCTCCCCTTTATAATTTTCGGCAGCAAAAGCATCAGTGAAAATCGTTGAAAAGTAATAAGGAACAACATCGTAATTAACGATTAATATAATAATTACCGAAACAAAATAGAGGGCTACCATTGCAGGTACCAATCTTGAAACAGTTTTGCTTATTCGCTGTAATCCACCAAGAATTACTACTGAAGTAAGGATGACTAAAATAATACCGATAATAAGGTTTGTACCAAAACCGGTGGGAATATTATTAGGTTCTAAAAGAATAAAATTAATAGCCTGCGTAAGCTGGTTTACATTGAAAACCGGTAATGCTCCAATAAGCCCAGCAACACTAAAAAAGATGGCCATAAACTTCCATTTCTTTCCAAGGCCTTCTTCAATAAAATACATCACCCCACCCTGGATATTTCCCTGAGTATCTTTACCACGATACATAACCGCAAGAGTGTTGGTAAAAAATTTAGTCGCCATACCCACAACTGCACTAACCCAAAGCCAGAAAATGGCACCAGGGCCACCTAAAGCGATAGCCACGGCTACGCCAGCAATATTTCCCATTCCTACAGTAGAGGAGAGGGCAGTAGAAAGTGATTGGAAATGATTGATTTCCCCGGGATCATTAGGGTTATTATATTTTCCTCGTAAAAGGTCTAAGGAATGTCCTAAATATCGAAAGGGAAGAAAATTAGATAAAATAAGCAGATAAAGTCCGCCTCCAATTAATAAAATTACCAAAGGAAGTCCCCAAACCGCCGAAGCAAATTGGGAGACAAATTCATCTAATTGATTCATAAAACCTTAATTATGCTGAAAATATATGAAATTAAGTCCTATTAAACACAGCGTACTAATAGGTTTCTTTCAATCTAAGCATTACTGGTTTAGAATCAGAAACTTAAAATTCTGAAGTAAAATGGAATTTAATTGAACGATACTTGTCCTGCGTCATTTGTAATGAAAATTGGGAATCTGCTAAGAATACCAATTGTCCCTTTTTATCCTTCGCAAGGAATTTAGCTTTTACACGCTTAAAATCTTTAAATTCTTCGCTTTTTTCATCTTCAGCTTCTACCCAGGTTGCTTTGTAAACGTTTAGATTTTCGTAGGTACATTTGGCGCCGTATTCGTGCTCCAGCCTGTATTGAATAACTTCAAACTGAAGCGCTCCCACTGTTCCAATAATCTTTCTTCCGTTGAGTTCTAATGTAAAAAGCTGCGCTACACCTTCATCCATCAACTGGTCAACTCCTTTAGCGAGCTGTTTCGATTTCATTGGATCGGCGTTGTTGATATATCTAAAATGTTCTGGAGAGAAACTTGGAATTCCGCGGTAATTTAAATTTTCACCTTCGGTAAGTGTATCACCAATTTTGAAATTTCCGGTATCGTGTAAGCCTACAATATCACCGGGATAAGAAACATCTACAATTTCTTTCTTTTCAGCAAAAAAGGCGTTTGGACTGGAAAACTTAAGATTCTTATTGTGTCTCACGTGCAAATAAGCTTTATTTCGCTCAAACTTTCCGGAAACGATCTTTACAAAAGCCAGCCTGTCGCGGTGTTTAGGATCCATATTCGCGTGAATCTTAAACACAAAACCGGTAAATTTATCTTCATCTGGTTTTACCAGGCGTTCTTCACTTTCTTTTGGTCTTGGAGTTGGAGCGATGTTAATAAAGCAATCTAGCAATTCACGAACTCCAAAATTATTTAAAGCCGAACCAAAAAACACGGGCTGCAATCGGCCTTCCAGGTAAGCTTCTTTATCGAATTCAGGGTAAACGCCCTGGGCAAGTTCGAGTTCTTCTCTTAAATTATCGGCCGCCTTACTTCCAATAAGTTCATCTAATTCTTCAGAAGTTAAATCGGAAATTTCAATAGTATCTTCAATATCTTTTTTAGGATCACCGGTAAATAAGTTTACATTTTTCTCCCAAATATTATAAATTCCTTTAAAATCGTAACCCATCCCAATAGGGTAGCTTAGCGGCGTTACGGTAAGATTTAATTTTTGTTCAATTTCATCCAGTAATTCAAAAGCGTCCTTCCCTTCCCGGTCCATTTTATTAATAAAAACGATCATCGGGATATTTCGCATTCTACAAACCTCTACCAGTTTTTCAGTTTGTTCCTCTACACCTTTTGCAACATCTATCACCACAATAACGCTATCTACAGCCGTTAAGGTTCTAAAAGTATCTTCAGCAAAATCCTTGTGGCCCGGAGTATCCAGGATATTGATTTTAATATTTTTATATTCAAAAGCTAAAACCGAAGTCGCTACCGAAATTCCCCTTTGGCGTTCAATCTCCATAAAGTCACTTGTAGCGCCTTTTTTGATCTTGTTAGATTTTACCGCCCCGGCTTCCTGGATAGCACCACCAAATAGCAGCAGTTTCTCAGTAAGCGTGGTTTTACCGGCATCGGGGTGAGAAATAATCCCAAAAGTTCTTCTTCGTTTTAGTTCTTTTTGAAAACTTTTCATCTATAAAATTTAGAGCAGCAAAAGTACTATTATTTTGAAGAAATTTAAGGATAAATTATCTACTCCTTTGGGGAAGAGCCTTCAGCATTTAAGTAAAAATCTATTAAAAACTTACGGCTTTAAAAACATTCAGTAATTTTACATTTATGGGGCAGTATTTTATAAGATCAATAGTTTTTTTGAGTTTGCTATTTTCGGGCTACCATTGCTTTGGGCAGGGAGCTGAACAGGTAATAGCTCCTGGTGCCTATGTTATAAATATGGGCTCAAAACCCCAAACCGCAGAGAATTCTTTGCAGGCTTATGGACTGCTCTATAATTTGCTTAGAAATGAAAAAATTGAAGTAAAATGGATCATTAACCCCCGGAAAGAAAAAGACGGGGTAGATTTTACTTATAAGGATAATGATTTTAAGGGGAGTGCTTTTATTATTCCGGTTTCTTATATCACAGAAGATATTAAAAACTTAATTGCAGCCTGGGAAGAGAAAGGAATTGTGGGAATTTATTTAGAAGAAGCTATTCGCGTGCCAGTTTTTACCAGCCTATCGGTCGCTCCAAGATGGACCCTGGATAGAGAAAATGGTTATATAGCTGTACCGTTTTTTAAAGCGGCGGCAATTCCTGAAGAAGCTTATGGTGGGAATAGCAGTAAAAACTGGAAGTCTCCGGAAGATCTTGGAGTTTGCGACGATATTTTTGTAATGCCCCATGCCGATCCTGCTTTTTCAACCCATAAAAATCTTTATAATTGGAATAGTAAATATAAAGGAGCAATTTGGGCCGGTTGTCACGCCGTAAGTATATTAGAAAATCTTACCGGAAATATTAAGCTGAAAGAGAGTGATAGCACAGAATTTGTTCAGTTAAATTTTTTGAGTTCCGGGTTCCCGGGAGCGCAAAGTGCAGGTTTAATTCCCTATAAAAAACATAGACACGGCACGCCCCCTTATCTAAACTTACTACCGGCCGATCCTGTTGCGCAATACATTGGCAGCCCAGATGCTGCACATCTCAATGGTTCTGAAAGAATTTTTTTTCCGAAGAAAATAAACAGGTGGCGAAGAGAAACAAAGAAAATTGTAATAGATGAAGATGCGCCAGATATTCCTGAGATCGCTGAAGATACCGCGGTAGTTGCAGCTTACGGTCCTGCTTTTGGAAACCCAGAAAATGGATTGGTTATGTACCAGGCAGGGCATAGTATTTATGGAAAAGGACCTTCAAATATTGCAGCATTGCGGGCCTTCTTTAACTGGAGTTTTTATGCTACAGAGATTAAACGAAGAAAGAATGTGCTGGAATTCGGAAATTTGGAAGGTAGGCCGGTGCTGGACGCTAAAGTAGGCGATGATCTTGCAGGAATATTGCGCCTAAAGCCTATTCATTTTGATTTGGATAAAGCCGAAATTAGAAAAAGTGATACCCAGGCCCTGGATAGTATTGCAACATTTATGAAAACGCATCCAGAATTATTGCTTGATATTAGGTCGCATACAGATAGCCGGGCAAATGATAGCTATAATATGGAACTTTCTGAAAGAAGGGTTGAAGCCACATTTAAGTATTTAACCGAAAAAGGAATTTCTAAAGACCGAATTACGGGGAGAGGATATGGCGAAACAGAGCTTTTAAATAATTGTGGAAATAACAGTAATTGTACTGAAACCGGGCACGAAGAAAATAGGAGATCAGAATTTATTCTGGCTATAGATTGTGATATTTACGCAAAAAACGAATTTTAAAGGATTTTACTTGTAAATAATTCAACATAATTTTAGGAAATGTAGACTTGTAAAACCCCCGCTTCATTTCGTACATTTGGCACTCAAAGAAAAAAATGGGAACAGATAAAGTAATATTAGTAAACGAAAACGACGAGCAAATTGGAGTGATGGAGAAGATAGAAGCTCACGAAAAAGCTTTACTTCATCGGGCATTTTCAGTCTTTGTTTTTAATGAGAAGGGCGAGTTAATGATCCAGCAACGCGCACATGCTAAATATCATTCTCCAGGATTATGGACTAACACTTGTTGTAGCCACCAAAGAGAAGGGGAGAGCAATGTTGCTGCGGGAAAAAGAAGACTTCAGGAAGAAATGGGCTTTAGCACAGATTTAAAAGAAATTATGTCTTTTATTTATAAAGCGCCTTTTGATAACGGACTTACAGAGCACGAATTCGATTATATTTTGATTGGGAATTATGAAGATGATCCCAACCCTAATCCCGATGAAGTGGCCAGTTGGAAATGGATGAGCCTGGATGCTATAAAATCTGATATGGAAGTAAATCCCGGTGTTTATACCGAATGGTTCAAGATTATTTTTGACAAATATTATTCAAGTATTCAAAAATGAGATTAAGCGTACATAGAAAAGCTCATTTTAATGCGGCGCATAGGTTATATCGCAAAGATTGGAGTGATGAAAAGAACCTTCAGGTTTTTGGGAAATGCAGTAACCCGCACTATCATGGGCACAATTATGATCTAATTGTAAAGGTTACCGGTGAAATAGACCCGGAAACTGGTTTTGTAATGGATCTAAAACGGCTTAAAGATCTTATTTATGAAGAAGTTGAAGTACCTTTTGACCATAAGAACTTAAACGAAGAGGTGCCACCTTTTAACAATCTAAATCCTACGGCTGAAAATATTGCGGTAGTAATTTGGAATAAAATAAGGGAAAAATTAAAACCTGCGCTCGATTTGGAGATCACTTTATACGAAACTCCAAGAAATTATGTAACCTATAAAGGAGAATAGATGGCACTTAAAATTGGAGATAAATTACCGAGGTTAACTTTAAAAGATCAGGACGGGGAAAACTACCATTTTTCCAGGGTAGAAGATAAAGCTTTGGTAATCTTTTTCTATCCAAAAGATTTTACTCCCGGTTGTACCAAAGAAGCCTGTAGTTTTAGAGATCATTATGAAGAGTTTCAGGATTTGGGAGCAGAAGTAATTGGGATAAGTACAGATAATGAAAACTCTCATAAAAAATTTGCTACTAAACATCAACTTCCGTTTGTGTTACTTTCTGATAAGGAAAAGCGAGCGAGACAGGCGTTTGGGGTAAAAGCAGGTTTATTGGGTCTGCTCCCGGGTAGGGAAACTTTTGTTTTTGATAAGAATAAAAGATTGATCCATAGATTTAATAGTATGGGAGCTTCACAGCATATTCCCGAGGCACTTAATTCACTAAAGAAAATTCAGGAAAAATAATTTTAGTCTTGCTGTAATTTGTATTAAAAAATAGCCTAAATTCGCAGCCGAAATTTAAGTGATATGGCAAGTAAGAGATTATTAAAAAGAGATGTGAATTACGTAATGGGAGACATTATTGATGCAGCATACATACATCAAATGGCTAACCCTGATGACGCATCTAAAACTGAAGCGATTGTAGACGAAGCCATTGCAGATTTTGATGAATTGATCACTAAGATCAACCAAAAAGATGTAGAGAATAAAAAGCAACATTTTAAAGCAGTATCAAAAGAGCTGGAAGCAAAAGCTGAAGCCTTAATTGCGAAAATAAACGCTTTATAAAGATTACTGGCCGATGTAGCTCAGCTGGCTAGAGCAGCTGATTTGTAATCAGCAGGTCGTGGGTTCGAGTCCCTCCATCGGCTCTAAAAACCTCTCAATTTTTTGAGAGGTTTTTTTTATGGAATCCTTTAAACGTCATCCTGAATTTATTTCAGAGCCTGCTCCGATTTTATATCGGGGATCTAGGTTGTAACTAATCAAAACATGTTAGAAGCTGAAACAAGTTCAGCTTGACGTGTGGCCAGGCTTTTATTATAGCTTGTTTTATACTGAAATATTCTGGTTAAACTTTTTGTGGCTATCTAATGTAAAACCTCCAACTCCAGTTTTTTAGAAGAATTTGCCTGTACTTTTTTAAATTCAGTTATATTTTCTTCAATTTCTTTATTCCAGAAAGGAATCATCTTTGAAAGTTTTTCCTCCCATTCTTTAGATTTTATTTTCTCAGGAAAAGCAATATTAATTACATTCAGAATTATAGAAACCGCTACTGAAGCTCCCGGCGAGGCGCCCAGTAAAGCGGTAATAGAACCATCTTTGCTGTGAACTACATCGGTTCCAAACTCCAAAATTCCACCCTGTTCTTCATCTTTTTTTATAATTTGAACCCGTTTTCCGGCTACTTTTAATTCCCAGTCTTTCGGCCTGGCGTCTTTTATAAAAACCCTGAGATCTTCCATGCGGTCTGAATGGTCCATGGTGACTTGTTTCATCAGGTATTTTGTAAGCGGTAAATTATGCCAAAAGACACCCCACATTGAAGGGATATTTTCTTTATTTATGCTTTTTGGAAAATCAAGTTTAGAACCTTCTTTTAGAAATTTAGTAGTAAAACCAGCAAAGGGCCCAAAAAGTAATTCCTTTTTCCCGTTTATATATCGCGTGTCAAGATGAGGAGTAGACATTGGGGGAGCATCTGGTCCTGCCTTACTGTAAACCTTAGCCCAATGTTGGTCTATGACGTCCCGGTTTTTGCAAACCAGCCACTGGCCATCTACAGGGAATCCACCATACCCGTCTTTTTCCTCTATTTCTACTTTTTGAAGTAATGGCAATGCGCCGCCACCGGCACCTATAAAAACATGTTCGGCATCATAATAAGTAACTTTACCTGAGTCTAGATTTTGAGCTTCTACCGTCCATTCCAGGGTTTCATCAGGATCTACATCTAAAACATCGGTATTTCTTAAAACCGGTACATTAAATTGTTCTTCCAGAACTTTAAAATATTGTTGTGTGAGTGCTTCAAAATTAACTTCAGTGCCAATTTCCATTCGCGTTGCAGCCATCTTCTCATTCTCACGGCCTTTCGCAATTAAGGGAATCCATTCTTTTAATTTCTCTGGATCTTCAGAAAATTTCATTTCTTCAAACATTGGCGTTTGGGTAAGCGCTTCAAATCGACTTTTAAGAAAATTGATATTATCTTCACCATTAACCCAGCTGTGATGGGGAACTGAATGAATAAAATTTTGAGGGTCTTTTATAAGTTTTTGGTCTACCAGATAGGCCCAAAATTGTTTGCTGGTTTCAAACTGACTAAAAATTTCAATTGCTTTACTAATATCTATGCTACCATCGGCATTTTCTGGGGTATAATTAAGTTCACAAAGTGCCGAATGCCCGGTGCCGGCATTATTCCATGCGCCAGAACTTTCTTTAGATACTTCGCCCAGCTTTTCAAAAATAATAATTTTGATTTCGGGATCTATTAACTTCAGCATTAATGCGAGTGTAGCGCTCATTATACCGCCTCCTACACAAATAAGATCGTAGTTATTCTCTTTGAGTACTTTTTGATGCATAGCCTGGTTTTTCTCAAACTTAGAAAAATACCACACCAATCTTACCCAATGAAATATTAAAGCTCGGGAGATTTAATTAATCTATGGTAGTATTTCACTCAGATGTTGAGGTTTTATACTCGAGTTCTTTATGCTCGGTTCTAACTTTTTTTACACTTCTGTCTAGCACTAAACTAATAATTAATGCCACGATGATTAAAGCAGTAAAAACATAGAAAACTGGAATATAACTTCCCGTACGGGTATAGATTTGTGAGACCAGGGTGGGACCAATAAGTCCGCCCAGAGACCAGGTAGTTAATAGGTAACCGTGAATTGCTCCAAGTTCTTTTGTGCCAAAAAGATCGCCAATAAATGCCGGGAGATTAGAAAATCCGCCACCGTAACAACTTACTACAAGAAAAATAAATATTTGAAAAATAAGAGCACTTGTAATAATGGGCAGGGTGATAAAAGCAACGAGCTGAATTATAAAGAAAATAATAAACACTTTTGGGCGCGAAATATAATCTGAAGCTGCAGCCCACCCTAATCTTCCTCCGCCATTAAAAATTCCCATAATTCCTACCATAGTAGCTGCTGCACCGGCTGAGAGTCCAACGATATTTTGAGCCATTGGCGAGGCTACAGAAATCATCATAATTCCTGCGCTGGTGTTTATAAGCATCATCGTCCAAAGCATCCAGAAATGCTTGGTTCTAACAGCTTCACCAGACGTAGCTTGCGACAGATCTCTTTTTATTTTTTTGGTTCCGGCTTTTACCGCTGCTTCCATTCCCGTTGGCATCCAGTTTTTTGGCGGTGGTGCGATATAAGAAGCGCCAAGCATCATTAAAATGAAATAAGAGGCTCCTAAAATGTAAAAAGTAGTACTAATTCCTATAGATTCTATTAAACTCGCTGCAACAGGAGCAGTTACCAGAGCTCCGGTTCCAAATCCCAGAACAGCCATTCCTGTGGCTAAACCTCTTTTGTCTGGGAACCATTTTACTAAGGTTGAAACGGGCGCTATATAACCAATTCCAAGGCCGAGTCCACTTAATAAACCATAGGATAGTAGAAATCCTGTTAATGAATCCATTGAAATAGCAAATCCCGATCCCGCCTGGCCTAAACCAAATAAAACTGCGGCCAGCATAGCCGATTTTTTTGGGCCGCTTCGCTCTACAAATTTTCCGAATAATGCAGCAGATCCTCCACCGAGAACCATCATTATGGTAAAGGCGGTGGTAACCGATGCCATAGACCAGCCCTTGGTTTCTACAAGGGGTTGGGTATAAACACTGTATGCGTAAGCAGCACCTATTGAAATATGAATAAAAACAGCCGAAGCGGCAATAAGCCATCGGTTTTTGGTTGGAGCACTCATTTTAAAGAATTTTGCAAGGTTATATTGTTATTAAATTGAATAGGATAACAAGTATAAGTTTTTATTGCGGAAATATAAATGAATTGGCGGCAGTATTATTAATGAGGTAATAAAAAAGCCCGAAAATATTAATTTCGGGCTTTAAGATTATTAAGTTAAGTCGCTGAATTAACTAATATCGTTTTCTTCAGTTTCTACGGGCTCAACACTTTCGCTTGCTTCTTCTTCCTCCCGTCTTTCTTCAAGAAAATCTTTCAATTCTTTTCCGTACATGGATTTTTTCACCTTTGGCTCTAAAGATTTAAAGATGGTATCTAAATACTTAATATTAGCGTCAAAAACTTCAGAAAGGGCCAGATAAGGAGCTATTTCCAGGTCTTTATTGTTAATCGCAAAATTAACGGTGTAAAGATATTTACGTTTAAGTAAACTTTCATATTGTTTATTCACGTCAATCAGCTGTTCTTCGTTTTCATCGCGTTGGGCTTCAAAGTTTTGCTGAATAAGTTCCAGGTTCTTATCGTTGAAGCGTTGCATCATTGTGCGATATTCTTCTAATTTTTCCTGGTTCTTTGCCCCGGTTATTTCAGCATCGGTAACAAAATTCTCTAAAGTTGTATTGATAGTTACTTCTCCCTCTTCAGCAAAAAAGTCTATACGGTCGTCGTATTGGGAATTATCAACTTTTTTAAGATAGAGGTACATTACCTGTGGGCTTTCTATAAAAGCTTCCAGGCTAATATTGGCATCACCATTAACCACTACGGAGTCCATATCTACCATTAGAGTATCCTCTATCTTTTGAAGATAAACGGTTCCTTTTTTTAGGCCCTCAATATTGGCATTTATTATTAAGTTGCTTTCTTTATTATTACAGGAAGTAAGGGCGGTAATAGCCAATAAAAGAATGCTTAATTTTTTCATTTGTTTTATAATTTTCTCTGGTAGTGGGAATTTATCACAAGCTAATAATTCATCCTGCGAACTCCCATATTTAGTCTCCAGCAACTTGCTGGTTTCAGGTTTCTGATTTAGGCGGCAAATATCTTATAATTTTCTATTTTAAACTAACTCCCGGCGGCGATTTGCATTAAAATAGTAGTAAGAATTGCTCCATAGGTTCCAACTACATATCCAAACACGGCTAATAAAACTCCCACGGTTGCCAGGGAAGGGTGAAAAGCCGCAGCTACCACAGGGGCCGAGGCCGCACCACCAACGTTAGCCTGACTTCCTACAGCGAGGAAAAAGTAAGGTGCTTTAATGAGTTTTGCGGTACCAAAGAGGAAAATAACGTGAATAGACATCCAAATAATACCAATACCAATTAGTCCCGGATTATCGAATACCATCCCAAGGTCCATTTTCATACCTATGGTAGCTACCAAAATATAAATAAAAATACTGCCTAACTTACTTGCTCCAGCACCTTCGTAGGTTTTGAATCGTGTAAACGAAAGCCCTATTCCAATTGCGGTAGCAATGGTAATCATCCAAAAGAAGGAAGAGGAAAAGGATGAAAGCGCACTTTTACTATCATTAAAAATTTCAAAATTTGAAGATAGATATACCGAAATTTCATCGGCTCCCCAGTGTGCAATTCCCACCGTTACAAAGGCCAGGGCCAGCATAATCATATAATCGGGTAGGTTGGGATTTCTGGTTACACTTTCAGCATAATTAGAAACTTTGTTTTTAAGTTCTGTAATTGCTGAATTATCGGCTTTTAGCCATTTATCAATTTTTTCGGTTTTACCAATTCCCATTAACAGTCCTGCCATAAGGAGGTTGGCTACTACAATATCTACTAAGACCATTCCGCCGTAAAGATCGGGGTTGTATTCGTAAATTTCCAGCATAGCAGCCTGGTTTGCGCCACCACCAATCCAACTACCGGCAATGGTAGAGAGACCTCGCCAAATAGCATCGGGACCAACACCACCCACGGTTTCTGGAGAAATAGCGGAAACAATTAGAATAGCTAGCGGCCCACCTACAATAATTCCTACCGTACCCGCAAAAAACATAATTAAGGCTTTTGGACCCAGGTTAAAAATTGCTTTCAGGTCTATGCTTAAAGTCATTAAAACAAGGGCAGCCGGTAATAGAAATCTACTGGCTACATAGTAAAGTTGAGAAGTACCATCGTCTATAAGTCCCAGGGAATTAAAGATTGCGGGAATTAAATAGCACATTAAAAGAGCCGGTACAATGCCATAGAATTTTTTCCAGAAACCAGCTTCTTTAGAAGAGGTGTAAAACACAAAACCCAAAGCGAGCATTAAAAGTCCAAAGACTATAGCATCATTGGTAAAAACGGGAGTATCTTCCATAGGAAATTTTTATAAGCGGCGCCAAAATACAATTTTTCTTAAACTCTTCTTAAAGAATTACGGGAATCCTTCTGTTAGATTTGAAACAACTCTTTTAGGCTATTGGCTACGCCATCTTCCTTTCCGCTTTGGGTAACAATATTAGCAACTTCCAAAACTTCTTTTCTAGCATTACCCACGGCAACGCCCATTCCTACGCCTTTAATCATTTCTACATCATTATAATTATCTCCAAAAGCAATACTTTGCTCTGGCGTTAGATTGAAATGATTTTTCAATAAAAATTTAATAGCCGTAAGTTTTGAAATCTTTTTATTGGCAATTTCAAGGTATGTGGGTTTAGAACGGTATAAATGAAGTTCTCCAGGAAAATTCTCTGATAAATAATCTTTAATTTTATCAATATGGGCTTCGTCTCCCATTGCCATAATTTTATGAGCTCCTTTGTTATCTTTTTTCCATTCTGAAATTACTTCGCGATTAGATCTAAGTTCGGGTTTTACTTTGGTGTTATTTTCTTCCCTAGCAGCCCACTGGTCGTATTGCGGAACGTACCATTCGTCACTATTATATAAACTTAAATGGCAGTTCATACTTTTATTGAAATCAGAAAGATTTTCCAGCGTATTTAAAGAAATTTCAGTAGAACTTATGGCTTTCCCATCTACCAGTATTAATCCGCCGTTATAACAAATAATAGGTTGTTCTTTTATTTCAAGATCGGCTTGCAAATGTCTCATTGCTGCTGGCATTCGGGCTGAAATAAGTACGAATGGTAAACTGTCTTTTAAATTTTTTATTGTTGAAATTGTGTTGGGAGATAATTCCCGGTCGTGGTTTAGTAGAGTTCCATCTATGTCTGAAAAAACGATCTTATATTGCATTATTCTTCTTCTTTTTTATTTTTTGGGTGACGTTTTGCTTCTTTTAGGGCTTTATTTAGCATCCACTCAATCTGCCCATTGGTACTCCTGAATTCATCAGCAGCCCATTTTTCAATGGCTTTCAGCATCTTCTCATCAACTCGTAGGGCGAATGCTTTTTTATTACTCATTTTATTTATTTTCCAGATTCTTAATAAAATCGGTTAAAACCGGAATTATTTCGGGATGCAATGGTAATTCAGGATTATTGTAAGTTTGATAGTTTTTAGTCAAATCTTTAGAATTCACTTTTCTAAAAACGTGGTTCATATTTTCCAATAGAACTAATTCTGAATTTTCGGCTGCTGTATGCAGTAATTCAGCCTGTTCTTCCTTTACCTGGGCGTCATTTGTTCCGTTTATAATCAAAACCGGAATTTGCAGTTTTGCAATTTCTTCAGCAGGATCATATTTTATCCAGGAGGCTAAAAAAGCCTGGTTTTGAGGACTAAATAATGAACCTAATATTGATGGGTAATTTGAACTACTTCCATTTTCTTTTATCTGCTTGAGGGCTTGCTCAATATCATCTTTAAGCTGAGGTAATTGAGCCGAAAGTTGTGCAGCCAGAATATTGTCTATACTTTCTCCCGCACCGGCAATAGAAATAAGGGCATCGGCATTATTTTTTGAAGCCAAAATGCCTATTAAAGAGCCCTGGCTATGCCCGGCAATAATTATATTGCTGAAATTTCTGTCTTTTTTAAAATGAATTAAAATATTTTCAACATCCAGTATAAGATCTTCAAACGAAAGTGAATCTAAATTTAACTCCTTCGCTTTCATAATACGTTTATCAAATCTAAAACTTGCAATTCCTTCAGCTGCTAATTCGTGTGCTATTTTTTTAGCAAAATCACTTTTATTATTCATCCCTTCGGGAGAATTCCCATCACGATTTGTAGGCCCCGAACCCTGAATGAAAATTACCAGTGATGGATTTTCAACTTCCGAAGGAGATGTAAGGGTTCCATCGGTAAATTTATCTACCGTAATTTCTTCTTCGGTAAATGTCTTTTCTTGTGCGGAGACAATAAAATTTCCGAAGAAAATTAGGAATAAGCTGAGGATTGAATTTCTCATACAATTTCTAATGATTTAAAGTGCCCGCGTTTACCACCGGCGTTGCATCTTTATCGCTACAAAGTACCACCATTAAATTGCTTACCATAGCGGCACGTCTTTCGGCATCAAGATCTACAAGATTCTTTTCGCTTAACTGGTGTAACGCCATCTCTACCATTCCCACTGCACCCTGTACAATTTTATGACGGGCGGCAACTATTGCGGTTGCTTGCTGGCGTTTAAGCATTGCACTGGCGATCTCATTAGCATACGCCAGGTAACCAATTCTGGCTTCCAAAACTTCAATTCCGGCAATATTTAAACGTTCTTCGAGCTCCTTTTCCAGGGCGTCACTTACTTCGTTTACGCTGGAACGCAGGGTGATATCCTCGTCTAAGCCTTCATCTGCAAAATTATCATAAGGATAGAGACTGGCAAGTTTTCTAACTGCAGCATCGGTTTGTACCACCACAAAATTTTCATAATTATCTACATCAAAAGAAGCTTTGTAGGTATCACGAACGCGCCAAACCAGGATGGTGCTTATCATTACCGGGTTTCCTAATTTGTCGTTCACTTTTAGGCGCTCGCTATCAAAGTTTCGGGCCCTTAAAGAAATTTTCTTTTTGGTGTAAAATGGGTTCACCCAAAAGAGTCCGTTCTTTTTAACCGTTCCCTTGTAATCACCAAAGAGTAAAAGCACTCTGGAGCCATTTGGATTTACCAGGATTAGCCCGGGTAGGATAAAAAGCGAGATAATGATTCCCAAAATAAACCACGCATTATTTAAAATAATAAATCCGATAATGCTTCCGAAGAATAATAATAGAAAAACAAACAACATAATATAGCCGTTTGAAGCATGGAGATCTTTTTCCTGAGTCATAATATTTAAAATTGGTTGATATTAAAATGATATCATAAATATATTGCATTAATTCCTAACTCAGAAAAATTTAACATATTAAAAATTTGGGCTTCGCTATATTTGCCGAAAATCTAAAGGAGATTCACCTATATCTTCTTAATCTTTAAAAATTCAATAAATGAAAAAATTACTGCTATTTGCTTTGTTGGTTATAATTGGAAACACCGGTTTCTCTAATGATAATGAATGGGGGAAAACCGGGCACAGGGCTACCGGAGAAATCGCCGAAAATTATTTAAATAAGAAAGCTAAAAAAGCAATAGATAAAATTTTAAACGGCCAAAGTTTGGCCTTTGTGGCGAATTATGCCGATGATATTAAAAGTGATCCAGATTTTAGGCAATATGGCCCCTGGCATTATGTGAATTTAGCCGAAGGACAAACTCAATATGATGAGAAAACCGCCAACCCAAAAGGAGATCTTTACCAGGCTATTTTAAAATGTAAAGAGGTATTAAAAGATGAAAATGCTTCCAAAGAAGGCAGGCAGTTTTATCTGAAAATGCTGGTTCATTTTGTAGGGGACCTTCACCAACCTTTTCACGTGGGAAGAGCTGCCGATAAAGGCGGTAATGATGTGCAGGTTCGTTGGTATAACGAGGGATCTAACATTCACCGGGTTTGGGATAGCCAGATGATAGATTCTTACCAAATGAGCTATACAGAGCTTGCAGTAAATACCAAAAAATTAAGCAGAGCTCAAATTAAAGCTATTGAAGAAGGAGAAGTTATAGATTGGGTGTATGAGTCTGGTGAAATGGCAAGCGAGCTTTATAATTCAGTTGAAATGGGGGAGAAATTAGGTTATGAATATATGTATCATCACCTGCCTACTGTTTTGCAGCAATTGCAAAAAGGCGGAATTCGTTTGGCAAAAATATTAAACGAGATTTACGGATAATTTGATTCCAAAACATTCAAAAAAGCCATTGTGGAAACTTCTACAATGGCTTTTTTTATTGAATTTGTCTAAAAGTTAGATTAATTCTGGGTGAAACTTCTTTTTTGGTTTTTGGCAGCTGGTGTTTCCAATAATGTTGCATACTGCCTTTCATAATTAAGAGGCTGCCGTGCTGAAGTTCAATTTTTTCTTTCAGGTTTTTGTTGGTTTTATGTTTAAACTGAAAGCTACGAACGCCGCCCAAACTTATAGAAGCAATTACGGGGTTTTTGCCTAAAACTTGTTCATCATCGGCGTGCCAGCCCATACTGTCGTTTCCATCACGATAAAGGTTTGCCAGGCAGGTATTGAATTCAAAGCCGGAAACTTCTTCGGTTTGTTGTTTTAGATCTAAAATTTCTGAAGAAAAAGTTTCGGGTTTTAACTGTAAGCCCGAATAGGTATAAGAAATTCCTTTTTCAGCAAAAAAAGCGGTTAAACGTGGCTGCGGAATTTCTTTGCCGAAGAGTTTAATATTTTGCTGTTGCCAGGAAACTTCCTTCAGCAATTTTTCGAATAAAAAATTGGCCTTTTCAGTATTAAGAAAATGGGGGAAATATTCTAATTCTGCTTGTGGCAAGCTAAAAATTTTAGACTTCATCTTTAAAATTGTAAATAAAACCAGGCCCAGTACATTAGAAAAAACTGTAACGGTATTCTTAAAATTAAAGCCCATTTTGGGATGTCCGCGCCGGCTTTTTTGGAAGAAAGCATATAAAAATGTACAAGTAGAAAAACTAGGAGCATTAAAATAATCCCGTAGATGGCCAGGTCTTTGGTTTCAGGAAAAAAGAGTAGAAAACCCAGAAAAATTTCTGCCAATCCGCTTAAATAAACCAGTGGTTTATGCGCCGGTAAATATCGCGGCATAATTCGCATATACATTTGAGGTTTTATAAAGTGAATAATACCGGCTACGATGTACATCGCGCCCATTAGGTAAAGGTGCCAGGGATATTGCATAATTTAAAGATAAAAATATATTTTTATGAGAGCGTGTAATTATAATAATAATACCGCTAGGTATTAAAAATTTTGTGTAATTCGCTAAAATAGAGTAATTTTCGGCTCCCAATTTACAACCTAACTTAATCTATATTGAAACATAATTACCTGCTATTTTTATTAGATAATTGAGATTAATATGCCCTGAGGTTTGTCTCATACATTAAATAATTTGTTCGCTACAACCGCTCGTTAAATCGAAGCCGCGTATTGGAATAGGTTATATAGCTCAAGATTGTTTCCTCAATAAAAAGGGAACTTTCTCTAATCTCTACACAGTTTCAGTCTTAGAAAGTAAGGCTAATAAATTGGGAATTTTCAGCACTAAATTAATCTGTCTTAAAAAAGATGGGTACTTAATATTATTGGTCTTTTTAAAAGAAAATAGGGTTTTCAGAAAATATCTTTTTTACAAAACTTTTACCGTTTTAAGATGAATCCTAAAATTAAGGGGACCATTGGTTGGTCAAATATTAAAAAAAAGTTAATTTAACATAGTCTATAGCCCCTGGGTAAGAACTTAACAAGGAAAATAATTGAGTATAAAATACATTTCTGTTTTACTAATTTCCCTGGTATCCGGCATTGCTTTCTCACAGTCTAAAGAAAGTGAAAGCTGTGATAGTATTAAGGAACTACTAGACTTATCTACAGATGCCATGTATTCCTATGAATATAACAAGGCCATTGATTATTCCCTGAACTTAATTGAGCTTGCCGAGGAAGAAAAAGATTACTACCACCTTTACCACGGCTATAATAACCTGGGAATTACGTACGATGAATTGTATGATACTATTAGGGCTAAAGAAAGTTATGAGAACGCGCTTAAGTATGCTAAAATTGTAGAGAACGATACTTTACTTTGGTGGGCATACAACAATCTTGGTAATATGTTTACTTCCAATAAGCAAACTATAGACCAGGGTTTTGCATATTACGATAAAGCGATAAAAGCTGCGTCTAACCTTGAAGATGCAGATAGTAGAGCCACACCGCTTATGAATAAAGGCTGGACGCATCTATATTTAGAAGAGTATGACGAAGCTTTTCCCTATCTAGTACAAGTCGAGAAACTGGTAGAAGATATCAAAGATCCTTATATGCTAAGCCAGGTTGCGTCCCTTTTTGGAACCTACTATTTAGGAAAAGAGAATTTAGAAGAATCTAAGAAATATTATGAAAAAGCTATTAAAATAGCTGAAAGAGATTCCCTGTATTATGAGGCGGTAACGGCTTATGATGGTTATGCTGAAGCTTTGTTTAAAAATAACGAATTTAAAGAAGCTTATAACGCGTTAGATAAATATATAGAATACGATGCTGAACTTTATGAAAAGGAAAAGCTGGAACAAATGGAATCTGCGCAGGCGCGGTTTGAAACCAAGCGCTATCGCGAAAATCTTGACATAGCCAAAAGGGAGCAAAAGTATAAAGATGAGGTAATTGCCAAATCTCAGCAAAATTCCATCATCATGATTATTTCTTTAATCGTGATGTTATTTTTTATAATCCTGCTTGTTAGAAATAACAACTCAAGGAAAAAGCTAATTTCCCAACTAAAAAATAAAAACAGCGAATTATTTTCGGCCAAAGAAGAAGCAGAGCGTTTATCTATGCTAAAAAGCCAGTTTTTCTCTACGGTAAGTCACGAGTTAAGAACCCCTCTCTATGGGGTAGTAGGACTTACCTCGTTATTGCTGGATGATAAAAGCCTGAAAAAACACGAAAGCGATTTAAAATCCTTAAAATTCTCAGCCGATTATCTTTTGGCGCTAATTAACGACGTGCTGCAAATGAATAAAATGGAATCTAAACAGGTAAAACTGGAAAATGTTTCATTTAATCTTCATGAATTAATATTAAGCATTGTAAATACTTTTGAGTTTACACGACTCCAGAACAAGAACAAGGTACATTATAATATAGATGAAAACGTACCCCAAAATCTTATTGGAGACCCTGTAAGGCTTTCTCAAATTTTAATGAACCTGGTGGGAAATGCGGTGAAGTTTACCGAAAATGGTAACATTTATATAAATGTAGAGTTACAGGCTAAGGTAGAAGATAGAGCGATAATTTATTTTGAAGTAAAAGATGACGGAATTGGTATTCCAAAAAGCAAACAAAAATTAATTTTTGAAGAATTTTCTCAGCTTAAACCTTCAAATTATAATTACCAGGGAACCGGCTTAGGTTTGCCTATAGTAAAACGCCTATTACAGTTATTTGAATCTCAAATTCATTTAAAAAGTAAAGAAGGAGAAGGTTCTGTTTTTTGTTTTAGTTTAAGCCTTAAAGAAGATAAATCTTCAACAAAAAAAGCTGGATTTGCGCACGAAGTATATTTGGATAATCTAAAAGAAAAACAAAAAATACTTATTGTAGATGACAATCGAATAAACCAGGTAGTAACGCGACGCATATTAGAGAAACAGAATTTTGAATGCGTGGTTGTTGGCAATGGGGTAGAAGCTATAGAAAGAGTTACTGCCATGGATTTTGACCTTATTTTAATGGATCTAAATATGCCGGGAATTAATGGTATGGAAACTACCCAGCGCATTAGAAACCTGAGTAAAGACGTACCCATTGTTGCACTTACTGCAGTAGAAATTGAAGAAGTAAGAAATGAAATCTTCGCAGCCGGAATGAATGATATTATCGTAAAACCTTATGATATAGAACGATTCTACCAAACCATAAAGCGTAACCTAAACGCAAATTTAGAGACAAGCTCAAGGAATTAAAGTCTGTTGGCAAACTTTCCCTTTGTATTAAAGCTTAATCATATAAAATAAAAAAGCCTGGAAAGTCTTGTTACCGTATAGCTGAACTTGTTTCAGCTTCTAACATCTTAGATACTGAAACAAGTTCAGGATGACGATTAAATCAACTTTCCAGACCTTTCTAAATTTTCCTTTTCAAGGAAATTATTTTACCATATCAAAACTACGTTTTACGAAATTGGTTAACTCTTCCCCTTTAAGCAGGTTTTGAGATAATCTCGCAAGATCCAGAGAATGCTTGATTAAGCGTTCCTGTTTCTTTTCGGTTTTGGTATTTAGAATATCAGAAATTAACGGGTGATTGGTATTTACCACAAGGTTATACATTTCTGGCATATTCCCCATTCCAAACATACCACCGCCACCGGTTTGCTGCATTTCCTTCATTCGGCGCATAAACTCCGGTTGTGTGATTAACAAAGGAGCAGCATCACTATCCATAGCTTCCAGTTGTACGGTATATTTTTCCTTCGGAATTACTTTTTCAAAATCTCCTTTTAATTTCTCTTTTTCTTCTTCAGAAAGTTTTGAAATCTTCTCTTCGTCTTTTTTGATAAGGTTATCTACCTGATCTGAATCTATACGAACAAAAGTGATTTTCTCTTTTTCACCTTCCATTTTTTGAAGCAGGTGAGAAATAATTGGAGAATCTAATAACAACACTTTGTAACCTTTGGCTTTAGCTGCCTCAATATAACTGTGTTGCTCGTCTTGATTAGAAGCATAAAGCACAACCAGGTTTCCATCTTTATCGGTTTGGTTGTCTTTTATTTTCTCCTGAAGTTCTTCAAAAGTGAAGTATTCATTCTCTACCGTTGGGTAAAGTGCAAACTTCTGTGCTTTTTCGTAGAATTTATCTTCAGAAAGCATTCCGTATTCAATAACGATCTTAATATCGTTCCATTTCTGTTCAAAATCCTCACGATTATTATTGAAAAGAGATTTCAATTTATCGGCTACCTTACGGGTAATGTAGCTGGAAATCTTTTTCACAGCACCATCTGCCTGTAGGTAAGAACGGGAAACGTTTAACGGAATATCTGGAGAATCTATAACCCCGCGAAGCATCGTTAAGAATTCAGGAACAATTCCTTCAACATTATCGGTTACATAAACCTGGTTTTGGTAAAGCTGAATTTTATCCTTTTGAATATTCATATCCTGCGTCATCTTAGGGAAATAAAGAATCCCGGTAAGATTAAAAGGATAATCTACATTAAGGTGAATGTGAAATAAAGGTTCCTCGAACTGCATTGGGTACAATTCGCGGTAAAAACTTTTATAATCTTTATCTTCTAAATCGGTTGGCTGCTTAGTCCACGCCGGTTCAGGGTTATTGATAATATTATCTACCGTTTTGGTTTCTGCTTCGGCGTCTTCAGGAGCATCTTCCGGAAGTGGCAAAGTTTCTTCTTTGGTTCCGAATTTAATTGGGATTGGCATAAACTTGTTATACTTCACCAATAATTCCTGGATCCTGTTTTTTTCCAAAAACTCTTCATCTTCTTCATTTATATGAAGAATGATTTCGGTTCCTCGCTCTTTTTTATCGGCATCACCAAGTGTGAACTCGGTTGTACCCTCACAAACCCAATGCGCTGCAGGTTCGTCTTTGTAAGATTTGGTAATGATTTCTACTTTATTCGCCACCATAAAGGCAGAGTAAAAGCCAAGTCCAAAATGGCCTATAATCCCACTGTCTTTAGCCGAATCTTTATATTTTTCAAGGAATTCCTCAGCGCCAGAGAAAGCTACTTCGTTAATGTATTTCTCAACTTCTTCTTTGGTCATTCCAACACCCTGGTCTATAACGTGAAGTTTCTTTCCTTCCTTGTCTACTTTAACCTCAATTACCGGGTTACCGTACTTTACATCGGTTTCCCCAATATCGGTAAGGTGTTTTAGCTTTAGAGTTGCATCTGTTGCGTTAGAAATCAATTCTCTTAGAAAGATTTCGTGATCACTGTAAAGAAATTTCTTTATCAGTGGGAAAATGTTTTCTACAGAAACATTAATTTTTCCGGTTGCCATATATTTTCGTTTTTAATACTATTTATTGTTGCTTACCTATAGTCAAAAAAAATACCATTAAAACTCCGCTGACAAACTGACATAACCTGTAATTAATAAAATATCATTTCGTCTAAACTGCTGAAATTCAATTTTAATAGGCAGAGATATTTTTAACAAACATTTTGTTTAATATTATGAATTAAAACTTAAACAAAAGTGTATCTTTGAAAAAGAAATAAAAATTATGGTTACAGCTAAAAAAAATACAACCAGGAAAGTTTTAGATAAAGACAAGCTTATTGCGATGTATATGGACTATGTATTGGAAGAAGAGAAGCGTCCTAAAACGGTTTATAAATTTTGTAAGGAGAATAAGATCAAAGAAGAGGAATTTTATAATTTCTACGGAAGTTTTGAAGGTTTACAGAAAGGAATTTGGGAGCGGTTTTATGAGCATACTATGAATGTGATTAATAAAAGTCCTGAATTTGACAGTTTTTCCAACAGGGAAAAAATGCTCACTTTCTATTACACCTTTTTCGAAATACTTACTGCAAATAGGAGTTACGTTTTGTTCTCATTAAAAGAACATGAAAGTCAGTTAAAAAACCTACAGCAGTTAAAAGGATTAAGAAAGAACGTGAAATCTTTTGCAACGGAACTTATTCAGGATGAAAATTCAGAAAAAGCAATATCAGCTTTACAACAATCAGAGAGAATATTTTCTGAAGCAACCTGGGTACAATTGATGTTTTTAATGAAATTTTGGATGGACGATAATTCTCCTCAATTTGAAAGCACCGATGTTGCAATAGAGAAATCTGTAAACACTGTTTTTGATGTTTTCGATAATACCCCGCTGGAACGGGTTATAGATTTAGGAAAATTCCTCTGGAAAGAAAAAATGGCTTAATTAAAGTCTACCCCAAATTATCATGAAAACTATAGATAAAATACCCACAGGCAAAATTGGCCGAACTTCAAAACTGGTGCAAACCGGAGTAAAGTTGGGAGGCAATTACCTTAAATATTACAGTAAAAGAGCTTTTGATTCTGAGCTTACCCGCGATGAATTAGATCAAAGCAATGCCGATGATATTTACGACAGCCTAAAAAGTTTAAAAGGAAGCGCGCTAAAAGTAGCCCAAATGCTTTCTATGGAAAAAAGCCTTTTACCAAACGCTTATGTTGAGAAATTTAGCCTGGCACAATTTAGTGTGCCGCCACTCTCAGCGCCTTTGGTGAGAAAAACTTTTAAAAAATATAACGGAGCTTACCCTGAAGAGTTGTACGATAGATTTGCTTCAGATTCTGTGAATGCGGCCAGTATTGGCCAGGTTCATAGAGCCGAAAAAGATGGGAAAAAACTTGCTGTGAAAATTCAATATCCCGGCGTGGCAGATAGTATAAGTTCAGATTTGGCGATGGTTAAACCTATTGCTACCAGAATGTTTAATCTTCAGGGTAAGGATTCCGCTAAATATTTTAAGGAAGTAGAAGGAAAATTACTTGAGGAAACCGATTATATTTTGGAAGTAAAACAGAGTAAAGAAATTTCTGAAGCCTGTGCGCATATTCCAAACTTAAAATTTCCAAAATATTACGAAGATTTATCCAGTGAGCGAATTATCACGATGGATTGGATGGATGGAAAGCATCTAAGTGAATTTGCGAAAGAAAATAAAGATCAGGAGAAAGCTAATAAGGTAGGGCAGGCGCTTTGGGACTTTTATATGTACCAAATGCATAGATTGAAGGAAGTACACGCCGATCCTCACCCAGGGAATTTTCTAATTGATAAAGATGCAAACCTTATTGCTATAGATTTTGGTTGCATAAAGCAGGTTCCTGAAGATTTTTATGTGCCATATTTTGAATTGGCAAAAAAGGAAAATATTAATAATCCTGAATTTTTCAACGAGAAATTATTTGAACTGGAAATATTAAGGGAGGATGATTCTGAACGGGAAATCAAATATTTTTCAGAATTATTTTACCAAATGCTGAATTTATTTACAAGCCCGTTTCACGAAGAAACTTTTGATTTTGCCGATGAAACCTTTTGGAATTCAATTACAGCATTGAGTGAAAAGTATAGTAAAGACACAGAATTACGAAAAATGAATGGGAATAGAGGCAGTAAGCATTTCCTTTATATTAATAGAACATTTTTCGGTTTATATAATTTATTGCACGATCTGGAAGCGAAGATCGAGGTTAACAAGTTCCGCGATTACATGTCATAATTGTTGGTTTTATTTATTGGTTAGGTTGTGGAAAAGCGTTATTACCATCTCTGGTAGTGGCGCTTTTCCTATTTTTAAACCTAATTGACTTTGTGAAATAAAAAAGCTGTTTGAGAAGGTTTTAAAAACGTCATCCTGAATTTATTTCAGGATCTAACAAGTTGATTACTGTACTCATGTTAGAAGCTGAACCAGTTCAGCCTGACGGAAAAAAACATCTCTCAAACAGCCTAAAAAGTTGGCTATAATTTAGAATTTTAGTCTTTTAATTCTGCTGAAGTTTCAATGTTTCCAGATTCTTCTCTGTTTTTTACATATTTCTCTAACCATTGGTCTTGTTCCCAAAGCACGTGCAAAACAGATTCTTTTGCGCTATAGCCGTGGCTTTCTTTTGGTAGCATCACCAGGCGAGCTGTTGCTCCCAGCCCTTTTAGCGCATTAAAATAACGTTCACTCTGCATTGGGTAAGTCCCTGAATTATTATCGGCTTCCCCGTGAATTAATAATAGTGGAGTCTTCATTTTATCGGCGTGCATAAAAGGAGACATATTATAATATACTTCTGGTGCTTCCCAGTAGTTTCTTTCTTCACTTTGGAAACCAAATGGAGTTAGCGTTCTGTTATAAGCACCACTTCTGGCAATTCCCGCTGCAAAAAGATTGGAATGTGATAAAAGGTTTGCCGTCATAAATGCACCATAACTGTGGCCACCCACGGCCACACGATCACGATCTACATAACCTTTTTCAGCTACGGCATCTATTGCAGCCTTTCCATTTGCCACTAATTGTTCTCTAAAACTATCGTTTGGTTGTTCATTACCTTCCCCTATAATTGGAAAAGACGCATCATCTAATACCACATAACCTCGATTTACCCAGTAGATTGGCGATCCATAATAAGGATAAGTGAAATCGTTGGCGTTGGAAGTATTTTGCGAAGCTGAATTTTTATCCTTGTATTCTCTTGGGTAAGCCCAAACAATCATAGGATGTTCTTCGGGGTTTTCTTTATCAAAACCTGCCGGAAGATAAAGCGTTCCGTTTAATTCCAGGCCATCTTCGCGCTCGTACGTAATCACCTCTTTACTTACATTTTTAAGACTTTTAAAAGGATTTTCAAAAGAAGTGATTTGTGTTAAGTCTTCTTTATCGTCTATATCCCTAATGTAATAATTAGGATATTCGGTAGCCGATTCTATTCTTACCAGGATTTCCCCATCTTCAATATCTAATGCTTCTACAAGAGTTTCTTTTTTATCGTTGTATTCAGATTGGTATAAACGTTCAGTTTCACCATTTTCCAGATCTATTTTATCGGCAAATGGAAACTGACCTTCTTCACTATAACCTGCGCCAAGTAAAAAAGCATCTTCTCCGTCTAATTTTAATACATTTTGCCCAAATTCATTTTTAGTGGTTACAAATCGCCCGGGATCGCTATATCTATCCTGGTAATTTCTGTCAAAAATAACTTCAGGTTCTTCTGATGCATCAGATGGATTAAATACATAAGTTCTGGTATTTCTTGTATTCCACCAGTAATCATCAGCAAGAGCAATTTCATCATTTCCCCACGTAATTCCAGAAAAACGATCTTTTGTTTTTAAAATAGATTTTCCTTCACCCTTAAACGGAGCTTCCAAAACAAAAACCTCATCTCTATAATCTACTTCTACCTCCGGATCACCTTCATCCAAAGCTTTTACATAAACCAGGCTTGCCGGTTTGTCGTTTCTCCATTGCACGCTTCTTCTCCCGGTTTGAGTAGACATAAAACCTTGCGGAAGATCTTCTAATAGCGGTTCGTCGTTTACCTGGTTTACCAATTCTCCTGAAACTTTATAAATATTAGTTTCTGAAGGGAATCTATAATAAGGTACCAGGTAGGAAAAAGGTTTTTTGATATGATTAACCATCACATATTCTCCATTGGGAGAGAAGGAAACGCTGCTATACATTTTGGCATCCATCCATTTTTCGGAAGTACCGTCTAAATTAATTTTCACCAATTCTGAACGCGCTAATTGTTCAAAATTATATTCATCATTAGGATTTTTAAGTAAATCCTGGTAAGTACGGTTCTGAGCTTCTTTCCCATCACTCACAGAAATTGTTGGTCCGGTTGGAACTGCGGTCTCGGGATCAATTAAATCTTTACGATCCTCTGGAAGCATTTTTACTAAAACGGACGAGTTGTCTTTAAACCAGTTAATAACATCACGCATATTTGCGTTTAGGTTTGCATCGGTTAATTTTCTCGCTTGTGCATTTTCAATATCTAATACCCAAAGTTCTACGCCGGTATTTGTAGTATGGGTAAAAGCGATCCTGGATTCGTCTGGAGACCAGCTGAAATTTGATAACCTAGGATTTTCAGGCAGGCCCTTTACCTGGGTTGGTGTTTCGGCTTCAATTTCTTTTACTTCAAGATTGTTATAATAAGTTGCACGGCTGCTAATATTAGTTACAGGGTTAATTCTTAATCCGCCCAGTCTCAATTCTTCTTCGCTTAATTCAGCAATAGATTTATATTGGTCGCGATATAAAAAGATCATCATTTCCCCATCACTATCTAAAATTGTAGAAGGCGCCAGGGGTACATCTACCAAATTCAGGATCTCCTGTGGCGGTTTCTGGTAAGTTAAATTTTCCTGGGCAAAAAGCGTGGGCAAACTTAGCAATAGGCTAAAAATGCTTAAAATAATTTTTCTCATAAATTTGTGGTTTTAGGAAATGAAAATAAAAATGCGTCATAATCGCAGTCATGCTAATCTTTAGTATATTGCGGACCCATTTTTTATTAAATGCTTAAATTTAAATTCAATAAGGTCTAAATATACTAAACAATAGAATATGTATCAATCTAAAATAGCCGGAGTTGGGAGTTACGTGCCAGAAAATGTTGTTACTAATGATGATTTGGCTAAAAGAATGGATACCAACGATGAATGGATCCAGGAAAGAACAGGTATCAAAGAACGCCGACATATAAAAAAAGGCGACGGTAATTCTACCGCTAAAATGGGCGTAAAAGCCGCTAAAATTGCTATTGAACGTGCTAAAATAGATAAAGACGATATAGACCTAATAGTTTTTGCAACCCTAAGTCCAGATTATTATTTTCCTGGTTGTGGGGTTCAGGTTCAGGAAATGTTAGATATAAAAACCTGCCCGGCATTAGATGTGAGAAACCAATGCAGCGGTTTCATCTATGCACTTTCTACTGCCGATCAATTTATTAAAACCGGAATGTATAAAAACGTTTTGGTTATTGGAAGTGAAAACCATAGCGGTGGACTCGATTTTACCACACGTGGCCGGTCTGTTTCAGTGATTTTTGGAGATGGAGCAGGAGCAGTGGTTTTAACCCGAAGCGACCATAATGGAGAGGGAATACTTTCTACACACTTACATTCTGAAGGAAAACACGCTTTAGAACTTTCTTTAAAAGGCCCAAGTACAGAGCACTGGGTTCCTGAAATTATTGCTGAAAACCCACAGGGAGACGATATTCCTTATTATCCATATATGAATGGGCAATTTGTATTTAAAAATGCCATTCAGCGTTTTTCTGAAGTTATTATGGAAGGTCTAAAAGCGAACGGACTTGAAGTGAAAGATATTGATATGTTAATTCCGCACCAGGCAAATTTGCGTATATCACAATATGTTCAGCAAAAATTTAAATTGAGTGACGAGCAGGTGCATAATAATATTCAGAAATACGGGAACACTACTGCAGCTTCTATTCCTATTGCTTTATGCGAAGCCTGGGAACAGGGCAAAATTAAAAATGAAGATATAGTGGTTCTTGCAGCTTTTGGGAGCGGATTTACCTGGGCAAGTGCTGTAATTAGCTGGTAAGAATATTAATTACTAAGATTAAAAAAGGTTATTTCGTTGCGCGAAATAACCTTTTTTATTTTCTAAATTCTTATAGAAATTTCTTCTGAAAAATTGATTCAAACTTTCCTGAAATATCGGAACAGGTCGTAAAGTCCAAAAACTATAAAACCAACCGCGAGTACCGAGCCAAAATTATCGGTTTCTTCTGCAGATAGGTGTGAATAGAGTCTATAAACTCCATAAACCAGAAATAGAATTCCCAGTATTAAATACCATTTATTACGTCTTCCTCCTTCGTTGAGGTTACTCATCTGTATAATCTTTTGGGAAGGTGGTTTTAGCTATTTTCAAGGCTTCGTCGTAATGATTTTTAACTACAAAAAGTTGCACCTGTCCTCGTAGGCCTCCGCCAAATCCGGCTCGTAATCCTGAATCAAAATCGTTTCTAACCCGGGAAGAAATATTGGCTTTATCAAATAATTCCTGCAAATATTGCACATTGGGCTCCGAACCCGTATATACTCTTTCGTAAGATTCGTCTAAACTCATAATTAATAGTTTTTAGTCCTATCTAAAATACAAATAACAATATAGCTTAATGTGTATTTTATACTGAGTTTAACGTTCTATGCGTTATAATATTTACTTCGCCAAATAGCCGAACTAAAATTCTTTCCTTTTTTGAAGCCATAGAAAATTGAAAGTCCTGCCACCCATTTAAAAACAAAGAAAAAGATCAAAAAAAACTGGGTAGTGGTTTGCTGTGGTGAGAAAAGTCCGTCGGGAATTAAAAGTGCAATTACAAAGCTAAGCACAAGCAAGAAGCCAACAAAATTCTCAAGATGTCTAAACGGCCACATTAATAATTTTCTCAATGGATGTAGGTCGTTGCCCCATTTATGTATTAGGTAAAAATAATCGTTCCCCATGGGAGCGAAAAGTAAGGGATCGTCAGCATTTTCCAGTTTAAAAAGTTTAGATGGCGCAACTATTTTAAAACCTTTCAGGGTAATTTGTTGTTCCTTTTCTATAGCCTTAATCCTGCTCACGGCTTCATAAGGAATTTTACCTTTAAAATAACTGCTGTCTAAGAAGCGTAGGCGATAATCAATACATAGTTTTTCAATATCTGAGAGATGAAAAATTCTAGAGCTTTCTAATAAATCAAGATTAAAATGGTTGTTTCCAGAATTTCCACCTTGAATCTCTTTTAGAATATTATCGTCCTTAGTGGTTTCCTGTTCAAAGATTTCCTGAACCTGTTGCAGAATATTTTCAGAAGAAACTCTTTGTTTTCGGGATTTATATAACTGCTCTTCCAGATTAGTGCGGCGCAAGCCTAACTTCAACTTCATTTTCTTTTTCTTTAGCATCTTTCACTAAATTAAGTAATTAAGATGATTCATGCAATCCATTTTTTTAACCGAATGCATGTTAAACCTTTCATAATTGGTTAAATTTAAAAACTGTTTAACTAAAATATAATTAAATTAGACAAAAATTAGATAATTAGGTTTTCTGAATAAATATTCGCAGAACAGATTTTATCTAATAAATCACTTAAAAATAATTGTTATGAGAAAATTAAAACACTTAGGAATTCTTTGTTTCCTATTTATTGGAGGGACTTTAATGGCCCAAAACGGATCTACAATGGTTGGTGGTGCAGAAATGTACCCCAGCAAGAATATTGTGGAAAATGCTTCACAATCTAAAGATCATACCACCCTCGTTGCAGCAGTAAAAGCTGCCGGTTTGGTAGAGACTTTACAGGGCGATGGTCCTTTTACCGTATTTGCTCCCACAAATGCGGCATTTGAAAAACTACCTTCTGGAACCGTGGAAACTTTACTAAAGCCAGAGAATAAAGCTAAACTACAAGCAGTACTTACATACCACGTAATAGCTGGGAATTTTAGTGCTAACGATGTGGTAGCGGCAATTAAAGAGGCTGATGGTAAAGCCACTTTTGAAACGGTAAGCGGTGCAAAACTTTATGCTATAATGGAAGATGGTAAAGTAAAGCTTAAAGACGCTTCAGGGAATGTTGCAACTGTAACTATTGCAAATGTGAACCAGTCAAACGGGGTTATTCACGTAATTGATACTGTAGTATTACCGGGGAAATAAATTGCTATTGAAAGAAAACTTAAGAGCGGCCTAAATGGCCGCTTTTGTTTGTTAATTAAATATCAATTAGGAAAGATCCTTTTTTTAATTATAAAGTAAAACTTATTTTCATTTAAATTTGAAACCTATGAAGAAATTGAAACTTTTAATTACCACAATTATGGCGGCTGCTTTTTTGATGTCTTGCGGCTCTGGAAGCAATATTTCTAAAGATTCTTCCAAAAAATTAAAAAATTACGATACCTATTCTTATTTGCCAAATCAGGACACTATTTTGAATCGGGATTATAATAATGACCGTGTACACGAGGTGATTATCTCTACCATAAACAATAATATGGCTAGCGAAGATTTTGCAATAGATAATCGTCAACCCGATGTGTTAGTCTATGTGCACACTATGTTTGATGAAAAGGTAGATGTAAATGCGAATCCTGTGTATACAAATTTCTCATATTATCGTCCGGGACTTTATATAGGGCCATATTATGAAGATTATACCTACGAGAATTATTTTACGATTCAGCGTATTGGAGCCGATGGTGCCATTAGACAAATACCTTATAAAGAAAAATCTATTGTTATAGATTTTATAGACCGCAGAACCAATCAAATCTTATGGCGTGGAACCGCCGATGAGGAAATTGGGTCAAGAAGATTAGAAAGAGATCTAAGAAATTATGTAGATGAAATCTTTAAAAAATTTCCATAGTTTATCTTAGCTAAAAATAGAAATTGGCTGTTTAAATGCTCCTAACGTCACTCTGAACTTGTTTCAGAGTCTAAGCTAAATTGAAACTTAATTCAAGTTAGAACCTGAAATAAATTCAGGTTGACGTAAGATGGAAATTTAAACAGCCAATTTTATATAATTACCTCAACTCAGCCTTAAGTTCTTCTTCAAAACTTTGCTGAAGCTTTTTCATCATTTTATCTACCTGCTTATCGGTTAGAGTTTTGTGTTCATCCTGAAATTTAAAACTCACAGCGTAACTTTTCTTGCCTTCGGGAAGATTTTTTCCCTGGTAAACATCAAAAAGATCAACTTCTTTTAAGAGTTTTTTCTCTGTTTTTAAGGCTATTTCTTCAATTTGATCGTAAGAAATATTATTATTCAGTAATAAGGCAAAATCACGTCTTACGGCCGGATATTTAGGAATTGCGCTAAAATTAGTTTTCCTGGATTTTACAACGTCCAGTAAAGCATCCCAGTTAATATCGGCATAAAGTACTTCCTGCTCAATATCAAAATGCTTTAAAACCTTTTTGCGAATCACTCCAAAAGAAACCAGATTGTTTTTTGCTGAAGAAAATATAAGTCCTTCAGAAAATACATCAGATTTTACTGCGGAAGGCTTTAAATTTTCAATTCCAAATCTTTGAAAAATTGACTGAATTACTCCTTTCAATAAAAAGAAATCTGTTCTGGCAGAAACTGAATTCCAACGTTCGGCATTTCGGTTTCCACTAATAAAAATGGAGAGGTGTTTGTTTTCTACACGGCTTCCATTAAAATCGTGATACGTTTTCCCGAATTCAAATAATTTAAGATCACTGCGTTTCCTGTTAATGTTATAACTCACAGACTCCAGTCCCGAATATAACATAGATTGTCTCAAAACAGATAAATCCTGACTTAACGGATTTAGCATTTGAACATTCTGAGATTCTTTAATTTGCTCACTCAATCCAGAATAAGCCGGTGTAGTTAAAGAATTGGCCATGGTTTCATAAAAACCCTGACCCACCAACTGGTTGGCAATTATATTTTGAAGTTTATAATCTTCATACTTTGAAGAATTAGCAACTGAAGCATTTAGTTTTTCGCCAAATTTAATATTGTTATAGCCATAAACTCTTAAAATCTCCTCTATTACATCGGCTTCCCGCTGCACGTCTACGCGATAAGAAGGAATGGTAAGTCCCATCCCGGTTTCGGTAACATTGTTTACCCTAATTTCAAGCGACGCAAGGATAGATTTTATAGTTTCTTCTTCAAGATTTTCCCCAATTAGTTTATTCACTTTATCAAAGGTTAGGAAAACCTGGAAATCTTCAATTTTCTTAGGATAAAGATCATCAATATCACTGGTTACTTCGCCGCCGGCAATTTCTGTAATTAAAAGTGCAGCGCGTTTTAAAGCATATTCAGTAATGTTGGGGTCAATTCCTCGTTCAAATCTAAAAGAAGCATCGGTATTTAAACCGTGTCTTTTTGCCGTTTTTCTAACGCTCACCGGGTTAAAATAAGCGCTTTCTAAAAAGATTTGGGTGGTAGCCTGGGTTACCCCGCTGGTAGCACCGCCAAAAACTCCTGCAATACAAAGCGGTTTTTCGGCATCACAAATCATTAAATCTTCTTCGTGAAGCTCTCTCTCTACTTCATCCAAAGTGGTAAATTTCGTTCCTTTTTCCAGGGTTTTTACATTGATTTCATTACCGGCAATTTTTGCAGCATCAAATGCGTGTAGCGGTTGCCCAAGCTCGTGCATCACGTAATTGGTAGCATCTACCACGTTGTTTTTTGGGCCAAGACCTATCGCTTTTAATCTATTCTGAAGCCATTTTGGTGATTCTTCTACTTTAAGCCCGGATATAGTAACGCCGCAATATCTCGGTGCCAGCGCCGAATCTTCTACCTGTATCTGTACTTTTAAACTTCTGTTGTCTACATGAAAACTACTAACTGAAGGGGTGATTAGTTCTAAATTCCTTCCTTGTTGGGTGTAACCGGCTTTTAGATCTCTGGCAACGCCCCAGTGGCTCATTGCATCGGCACGGTTTGGAGTAAGACCAATTTCAAAAACCTGGTCGTTTTCAACATCAAAAATTTCGGCAACAGGAGTTCCGGGAATTAGGTCGTCTTGCATCACCATAATTCCTTCATGGCTTTGTCCCAGGCCAAGTTCTTTTTCAGAGCAAATCATCCCGTAACTGGCTTCACCTCTAATTTTACCTTTCTTAATTGGCCAGGCTTCACCTTTTTCATCATAGAGAGTTGTACCAATAGTCGCTACAGGAACTTTTTGCCCAGCACCAATATTGGGTGCACCGCAAACAATTTGTACGTGCTCGCCATTTCCTAGATCTACGTTAGTAAGTTGTAGCTTATCAGCATTTGGATGACTTTTACATTCCAGCACGTGGCCCACAACAATACCTTCAAGACCACCTTTAATGCTTTGAAAAGGCTGTAGTCCTTCTACTTCAAGGCCAAGATCGGTGAGTAATTCTCCCGTTTTCTCCGAATCTTCGGGAAGTTTAATAAATTGTTTAAGCCAGTTATATGAAATTTTCATGTCTCAATATTTTCAGTTCGCAAAGATAGTATTACGAATAGTTTTGGCATAATTTCAAATTTTAATTTTATGCCTTATTTTAAGAAATGTGAGAATTAAGAATGAGGAAGAAGATTCATCATTTTTTTAAACCTTAAGTCTAGCTAATATAATTCCAGATATTTTTATGTTTTGCCACCTGCGCGTAAGTAAAACGAAGCACTTTATTCTTTTCCATAGAGAGGTTAGAATCCTCTTTTAAAATCTTCATAGCGTGATGTCGCGCCAATTTTAGGATGTCATTATCCTTAACAATATCGGCGATCTTTAAATTTAAAACACCGCTTTGCTGGGTGCCCATAATATCGCCGGGGCCTCGTAATTTTAAATCAACCTCGGCAATCTCAAATCCGTCGTTGGTTGCGGTCATGGTTTCCAACCTGGTTTTACTGTCGTTAGATAATTTGTGACCCGTCATTAAAATACAGAAACTCTGTTCGGCACCACGGCCTACACGTCCTCTCAGCTGGTGAAGCTGTGAAAGCCCAAATCGTTCGGCACTTTCAATAATCATGACACTGGCATTTGGGACATTTACTCCAACTTCAATTACAGTGGTGGCGACCATAATTTGAGTTTCGCCTCGTACAAAACGCTCCATTTCATAATCTTTGGCGTCCGATTTCATCTGGCCATGAACTATAGAAATTTGCTTATCTGGAAACTCCCGGGCAATACTTTCATAACCATCCATTAAATCTTTATAATCCATTTTTTCCGATTCCTGGATCAATGGATAAACGATATATACCTGCCGACCTTTTTTTATTTCATCTTTTATAAAAGCGAAAACTTTAAGTCGGTTGCTGTCATAACGATGTACGGTTTTAATTGGTTTTCTGCCGGGTGGTAATTCATCTATTACCGAAATGTCTAAATCGCCATAAAGACTCATCGCTAAGGTTCTTGGAATTGGAGTAGCGGTCATCACTAAAATATGGGGTGGCACCTGGTTTTTTCGCCATAATTTGGCCCGTTGCGCCACGCCAAAACGATGTTGTTCATCTATAACTGCCAGCCCTAAATTTTTAAATTTTACTTTGTCTTCCAGCAAAGCGTGAGTACCAATTAGAATATCTATTTCCCCATTTTCAAGCTTTTCGTGAATTTCGCGGCGGGCTTTAGTTTTGGAAGAACCGGTAAGTAAATAAATACTGGTGTCCAGGTTTTCGCAAAGTTCTACTAGACCGTTATAATGCTGAATGGCGAGAATTTCTGTAGGTGCCATTAGGCAGGCCTGGAAACCATTATCTAGCGCAATAAACATAGACATTAAGGCCACAATGGTTTTTCCTGAGCCTACATCGCCCTGCAGCAAACGGTTCATTTGCGCACCGCTGCCAAGATCGGCTCTAATTTCTTTAATTACTCGTTTTTGAGCACCCGTAAGTTCAAAAGGAAGATGGTTTTTATAGAATTCACTGAAATTCTGCCCAATTTCTTCAAAAACAAAACCTTTTATTTTTTGCTTCTGAAGCATATTTTTAATCAACAATTGCAGCTGAATATAAAATAGTTCTTCAAATTTTAAGCGGAATTGTGCTTTAGCCAGCAGTTCCTGGCTCTGCGGAAAATGAATATTAAATACGGCTTCTGCTTTTGGAATAAGTTTTAATTCTGAAGTGATTTCTTCAGAAAGCGTATCGTAGAATTTCCCTTTGGTTTCAATAAAAAGTTGCTGCATCAGTTTATTGATAACCCGGTTGGTAATGCCTGATTTTGCTAATTTTTCTGTAGAAGGATAAATTGGCTGCATCGCGGTACGCAGTTGCTTTTTATATTCCTCTACCGGTTCCATTTCCGGATGCGGCATACTAAAAAGACCGTTAAACCAATTGGTTTTTCCAAAAATAACATAAGGTGTGTTGATCTTTAAATTCTCCCGAATCCATTTTTGGCCACGAAACCAAACCAGTTCCATTTTTCCGGTATCATCAATAAAATCGGCTACCAGGCGCTTGCCGCGTTTTTGTTCTACACTTCTTATATGGGTGATTTTGCCCACCACCTGCACTTCAGCCGAGTTTCTTTGCAACTCGTTTATTTTATAAAAACGGGTTTTGTCCAGGTAACGGTTTGGAAATAAATTTAATAGATCCTGGTAGGTATGAATGCCAAGTTCTTTCCGCAGTAAATCTGCGCGGTTTGGGCCTACCCCTTTTAGATAATCTATGGGTGTTTGCAAAATATTGGCGTTCATGCAAACGAAGATATTAAAATCAGGTTTTTTAGGCTGAATTTCACTTAAAAATTAAACCTGAAATTTTCAGCGATTAAATTTATCCAGTTTTTGTAATTTGTGCCCTGTAGTTTTTTAGTATGAAATATTCTTTTATCGCCCTCCTTTTTTGCTGTAGCTGGAACTTTTATAGCCAGGCTCCCATTGCAGATTCACTCAACCAAGTTGAAAATATAGATTTTATAACCGCTGATGCAGAAATTTTTGTAGATCCGGTAAATAAAGAGGTTTCGGGCGAGATTAATTACGAGTTCGAAATTATAAAAAGCATCGATTCCTTCTATGTTGATGCGCGAAATATGAATTTTAATGAGGTTTTGCTGAACGGGGAACAAAAGAACTACAGGAATTCCGGGGGACGTATTTGGATGAAAAATGAAATAAATCCATCAGAAAATAATTCTCTTCAACTTAAATATTCTGTTAACCCAAAAGAAGCGGTATACTTTATAAATTGGGATATAGACGATTCTATAACGGCTCCCAAACAAATATGGACACAGGGACAGGGGAAATACACGTCTAATTGGTTGCCTTCTTTTGACGATCAGCGGGAAAAAGTAGAATTTGATATCACGTATCATTTTCCGAATGATTTAGAAGTGATGGCCAACGGAAAACTTTCTGGTACATCGGGTAGTGATTCTTTAAAAAGTTGGAATTTTGATATGCAACAGCCTATGAGCAGTTATTTACTGGCTTTTGCAGCGGCAAATTATGTTGTGGAAGAAAAGAAATCTGCTTCAGGGGTTTCTTTACAGTTTTATATGCCGGTTTCAGAAAAGAAAAATATGGAACCGACTTATAGGCACAGTAAAGAGATTTTCGACTTTCTCGAAACTGAAATTGGGGTAGCATATCCGTGGCAAAATTACAAGCAGGCACCGGTACGCGATTTTCTATATTCTGGAATGGAAAATACTACGGCTACTATTTTTGACCACGCTTTTATTACCGATTCGATAGGTTTTACAGACCGAAATTATGTGAGCGTCAATGCACACGAACTGGCCCACCAATGGTTTGGAAATTTGGTGACCGCTGAAACGAATAACGATCACTGGCTACACGAAGGATTTTCTACTTATTACGCGCTGCTGGCCGAACGTGAAATCTTTGGAGATGATTACTATTACTGGCAACTTTATGAATCTGGTGAAAAACTGAAAGAAATGAGCGATAGCGGAAAAGGTGAACCGGTTACCAAAGCTAGGGCAACATCCTTAACCTATTATCAAAAAGGAGCCTGGGTTTTGCATATTTTGCGTGAGCGAGTGGGAGATGGGGCGTTTAAAAAAGCGGTGAAAAATTATTTGGAACGCTACAAGTTTCAAACCGCTACTACAGAGAATTTTATTGCTGAGGTTGAAGCCGCTGCCAATGTTAGCTTATCTGACTTTATGGCGAAATGGTTAAACCAAACCGCTTTTCAGGGGTTTGCGGCTCTAAATTCTTTAAAGAATTCAGATTTTATTCAAAATCATTTAAATATTCTGGCACTGCGAGAAACAGCTTTAGAAAAAAAGGAAGAACTTTTAAGTGCAGAACTCGATTTCCCGGTAAGCGATTATACCGGCCAGGAAGTGGTTTATCAATTAGAAGGTGAAACTTCTGCCAGAGCTATAAATCTTTACAAAAAAGCATTCGAAACAAACAATATTTATGTGCGCCAGGCTATTGCCACCAGTATGGAGAGAATTCCGCAGGAATTAAAATCAAAATTTGAATCTCTGCTCAAGGATGAATCCTATGTTACTAAAGAAGCCGCTCTGCTTAAATTATGGATGAATTTTCCCCAAGAAGTTTCCACCTATTTAGATCAGACCAAGGGAATCGAAGGATTTACCAATAAAAATGTACGAATGCTCTGGCTTACCTTAAACCTGGTGACACCAAATTACGAACCTGAGAAACAACAGGAAACATATAATGAGCTTTCGGGTTATACCGCTACCCATTTTCCAATTGAAGTAAGGGAGAATGCTTTTGGCTATTTATACCAGATAAATAGTTTTACCAATCAAAACCTGCAGGACTTGATGCAGGGAACCCAGCACCCAACTTACAGGTTTAGAAATTATTCCAGGCAGTTATTAAATGAGCTGCTTAAAAACGAAGAATATCGTAAGAAATTCTTAGCTTTAAAGGATAGTCTTTCTCAAAAAGAACAGGATTATTTGCAAACAAAACTCAATTAATGAGGGCATTGGTAATATCGGGAGGAGGCAGTAAAGGCGCTTTTGCCGGTGGGGTAGCCCAGTATTTAATTGAAGAATTACAGCGCGATTACGAACTATATTTAGGAACTTCTACGGGGAGTTTACTTATTTCTCATCTTGCTTTAAATAAGTGTGAAAAAATAAAAAACATTTATACTACGGTAAATCAAAGTAGTATCTTTAGTAATCGCCCTTTTCTTATAAAAAGACGTCACGGCTACGATCAAATTAGCATAAATCACTTAAACGTACTTCTAAATTTTCTAAAAGGGAAAAAGACTTTTGGTGAAAGTAAAAACCTTAAAAAACTTATTGAAGCCACTTTAACCAAAGAAGAATTCTTAAGTTTACAAGCCGCGAAAAAGGATATTGTGGTAACGGTTTCTAATATTTCTTTAAATACGGTAGAATATAAATCGATTAAAGATTTTGAATACGAGGAGTTTTGTGAATGGATCTGGATTTCCTGTAATTACACGCCTTTTATGAGTCTTGTGCAAAAAAATGGTTGCGAATATGCCGATGGTGGGCTGGGAACGATGGTACCAATTGAAGAAGCAATAAAAAGAGGCGCTACCCATATTGATGCGATTATTTTACAAACTGAAGCTACTTTTTATAATAGGATGCCTTCTAAAAACGTTTTTGGACTCATTACTAATTTGTTTCGGTTTATGTTGGACAGGATCGAATCTCAAAATATTAAAATAGGGAAATTTGCGGCAGCCAATAAAAATGTAACTATAAATTTTTACTACACGCCTACGGTATTGACTACCAATTCCCTTATTTTTGATGAAAAGCAAATGAAATCCTGGTGGAAAAGCGGTTATAAGTTTGCCGAAGAAAAAAGCGAGGAAATTAATCAAATTGAACCTTAATGCGTGCACTGGTAATATCTGGCGGGGGCAGTAAAGGCGCCTTCGCAGGAGGCGTTGCTCAATATTTAATTCAGGAAGAGGGCAAGAAATACGATTTGTTTCTTGGTACTTCAACCGGGAGCTTGCTTATTCCGCATCTCGCGATGGGAAATATAGATAAGGTTTACGAGATCTACACCAATGTAAACCAGCGTAAGATTTTTAGCATAAATCCTTTTGTAGTTAAACGAAAAGAAGGAAGGGAGTATGTGACCATCAATTACTTTAATATGTTCTGGCAGTTTGTGCGGAAGAAAAGAACTTTTGGAGAAAGCCAAAACCTTAGAAAACATATAAAAAGAAATTTTTCTGAAGAAGATTTTAGTAAGCTTAAAAACCAGGTTGAAGATGTAATTGTAACAGTTTCCAATTTATCTAAAAACCGCGTAGAATATAAGTCGATTAACGATTTTTCTTACGAAGATTTTTGCGACTGGATTTGGATAAGTTGTAATTATATTCCATTTATGAGCCTTGCTAATAAAGACGGATTTGAATATGCCGATGGCGGACTTGGTTGCGTGGTACCTATACGGGAAGCCATAAAACGCGGCGCAACAGAAGTTGATGCGATTATTCTTGAAGCCGAAAATATGGAGTATAATAAGGTTCTGGGGAAAAATCCTTTTTCGTTAATGATCAACCTTTTTGGGTTTTTACTGGATCAGGTAGAATACCACGATATTGTAGAAGGAAAACTGGCGGCTTTAAATAAAAAAGTAAAACTGAATACCTATTTCACTCCAACAAAATTGACCGAAAACTCACTGGTTTTTAATAAAAAATTAATGGGGGAATGGTGGCAGCAAGGTTACGATCACGCCAAGGAAAAGCATTTGCAATTTCTGGCAACCAAACGCAAAAGTTTCTTCGGATTGTTTTAAATGAAGCGTTTTACTTCATTTTTTAAGTAAGCGATCGCAGCTTCAGTAGGAGATTGTTTTTCCATTAGATTCTTCAAAATTATTTCTCTTAATTTATCGGCATCAGTAACACTTTCCTGTTGATTAGCTTTTCTAATAATTCCGATAGTAGCATTTTTAGCCGTTTTAATATAATCCCAACATTCAACCGAAAGATAAATTTGCTGCGCCAGGTTATGTTCAAATTCCTGTTCAATTGTATTAATTAAGGATCGTTCATAGGCTTCTTTATCATTAGAATTGGGTTTTACCCTAAATAAAATTTTTCCGGGTGAAATTCTTTCTAAAAATAACGTCATCCTTTCGTAAGCCTGCAACTTTATAGGAAGCGAAGTTTTCTGATTTTCTCTATGTAAAAGAAAGCGTCTTCTGTTTTCTTCATTTTTGTTATAGGAACTAAAAAAATAAAAGGCTACTACACCAACAATTAAAGCCGGTAAAATAGCTAAAAGTATTTGGGAAAGTTCTATCTGGTTCATTCGTTCTTATTATGGGGTGCGGTTTCTTCGGTTTCGGCTTCTTTGGTGGTTACTTCTTTTTGCTTATGAATTCCACCCAGATGTGGGCTATCCATATGCGTTTGAATACCCTCGAAAGGTACTTTTTCTTTGTGATATGCAAAAGTGATGGCCAGGGTTTTTGCCAGGTTCTTATCGCTTAAATTTATCTCTACATCGTCCATAGTAAACTGTGCGGGGTGCTCGTAACCACAGGCGTGTGTAATCTCTAAAAGTTCTTTTCTAAATTTGGTAAAATAGTAATTTACCCGTCGCGCCTTGTCTTTTACATTAATTCCCGCCTGCAACCATTTGTTTTGTGTAGCAACGCCGGTAGGGCAGGTGTTATTGTGGCAGGCCTGCGCCTGTATACAGCCAATACTCATCATTGCTTCCCTGGCTACATTTATACAATCTGCGCCCAGGGCAAAGGCCATTGCGGCTTTTGCAGGAAACCCGAGTTTTCCACTTCCAATAAAGACAATTCTATCGGTAATCCCTTCGTTTAGGAATATTTGGTAAACATCGGTAAATGCGTAAATCCAAGGTAGTGAAACGTGATCGGCAAAACTTGGAGGCGCGGCCCCGGTTCCGCCTTCGCCACCGTCAATAGTAATAAAATCGGGTCCTCGTTTGGTTTTTGCCATAAGAGCGGCAAGTTCTTCCCATTGATTTAACCTTCCCACGGCCGATTTAATCCCTACCGGAAGTCCGGTTGCTTCAGCGATATCTTCAATAAAATCTACCAATTCTGGAATATTGTCGAAAGCAGAATGATTTGGAGGGGACAGGATGTCCTGCCCCATAGGAACGTGCCTAATTTCAGAAATCTCTTTAGTAATTTTTGAAGCAGGCAGCACGCCGCCTTTTCCAGGTTTTGCACCCTGCGAAAGTTTAATTTCAATAGCGCGGATTTGAGGATTCTCTTTTACAAGCGCCACCATTCTATCCATAGAAAAGTTTCCTTTTTCATCGCGAACTCCAAAATATCCGGTTCCAAAATGAAATACCACGTCTGCTCCTTTTTTGTGATATTGCGAAAGTCCGCCTTCCCCGGTATTGTGGTAGGCTCCGGCTTCTTTACAACCTGCGTTTAGCGATTCTATTGCCCTGGCAGAAAGTGAACCAAAGCTCATTGCCGAAACATTGATGATAGAGGCCGGTCTAAACGGACGCTTTCTTTTGTTAAATTCGCCCATCACCTTTGCACAGGCAATGAAATTAGGGTCTATTCTGTTGGGATGCTTTTCGTCCAGTTTAAAAGGAATCATCGCATTATTTATAAAAATATAATGCGTTGAAAAAATATCCTGATCGGTTCCAAAACCTTCGTAATTGTTTTCATTTTTTGCTGAAGCATAAATCCAGCCTCGTTCTACCCGGTTAAACGGTAATTCTTCCCGGTTGCTGGCAACGATATATTGCCGCAGTTCCGGGCCAATTCCTTCCAGGAAATACCGCAAATGCCCTACCACAGGAAAATTGTGTTTTATGGTGTGCGCACGGCTAAAGAAGATATCTTTTATAGCAATTAAAACAATAACGATAAGAATCCATCCCCACCAGGGAATACTTCCAAAAAAATCCAAAATACTTTCCATAAATTATTGGTTTAGGTAATCTATAGCCAGTTGAGACATTGTTTTTACACCCAGTAACATTCCGCTTTCATCTATGAAAAAGTCGGGAGTGTGGTGGGGTGCCGGTTCATTGGAATCTAAAGGTTTTCCACCCAGGAAATAATAGAACCCGGGAATTTCTTCCTGGAAGAAAGAGAAATCTTCCCCGCCGGTTGTTGCTTTGGCCAAAACCACATTTTCTTTTCCGGCTACTTTTTGTAATGTCGGTAGCATTTTGCTTGTAAGTTCGGGGTCGTTATAAGTGATCGCAGTATTATTTTGAATTTCAACCGTAGCTTCCCCACCGTAAGCTTCAGCAATTGCAGGAACCATTTCGTTCATTCTTTTCAGAATTAATGCTTTCATATCAGGATCCAAAGTTCTTATCGTCCCAATCATTTCAGCAGTTTCCGGAATGATATTAAAACGAACACCGCTGGTAATTTTTCCTACAGAAATTACCGCCGCCGCATCTACCAATTTAGATTCCCGGCTGATTATGGTCTGCAAACCATCAATAATTTTTGCTGAAATTAAAATTGGATCTGTACCGCTCCAGGGTGCCGAACCGTGAGTTTGTTTTCCTTTTACATTTATTACAAAACGTTCTACCGCAGCCATAGTGCCTTCGGGTTTATATTTAATAGTTCCCACCGGGGTTTCAGAATTTATATGAAGCCCAAAAATCGCATCTACATCAGGATTTTTAAGTACACTTTCTTTAATCATTAAAGAAGCGCCGCCTTCTTCACCCGGTGGCGGACCTTCTTCTGCGGGTTGAAATATGAATTTTACCGTCCCATTTATCTTGTCTTTATTTTTTGAAAGAATTTCTGCAACCCCCATCATAATCGCAATATGAGTATCGTGTCCGCAAGCATGCATCACCCCCGTCTCTGAGCCTAAAAACTCCGTGCGCACTTCAGATTTGAAAGGAAGGTCATTTCTTTCGGTTACCGGGAGTGCGTCAATATCGGCTCTTAAAGCCACAGTTTTTCCTTCGTTATTGCCTTTTAGAATTCCCACTACGCCGGTTTTAGCGATTCCGGTAGTGGTTTCAATGCCGAGACTTTCTAAATGCGCGGCGATCTTTTCTGCAGTTTGTGTTTCCCGGTTAGAAAGTTCAGGATTTTGATGAAAATCCCTTCGCCAGGAAATTACCTGTTCTTCTATCTCTTCGGCAGCCGAATTAATTTGGGGGTCAATTTCCTGCGCCACTAATGTAAAGCTGAAAAGCCCAAGCAGGCTGAATATAATTTTTTTCATAATAAATTTTATTTCGCGCTCAATTTGGATTGCAGAATTTTAAAGATATTAAAAACTTAAACAATTGCTCCAAGCTAATCTGAGTTTGTTTAAAACAAAGTAGGTTTACGGGTTTAAAAATTGTATCATTTTGGTTAATTTCACACATTTAAAAAACTGAAGAGATTGGAAGCTTATTTAGCCGAATTAAATGATGCACAACGTGCGCCTGTACTGCAAAAGGATGGCGCAATGATTGTGATTGCAGGAGCAGGATCTGGAAAAACGCGGGTGCTTACTTACCGTATTGCTTACCTTATGAGCCAGGGCGTAGATCCTTTTAATATTTTATCGCTAACCTTTACCAATAAGGCCGCCCGGGAGATGAAAACCCGAATCGCTAAAATTGTGGGTAACAGTGAAGCGAAAAATCTTTGGATGGGAACTTTTCACTCAATTTTCGCAAAAATTTTACGGTTTGAAGCCGATAAATTGGGTTATCCGTCAAACTTCACCATTTACGATACTCAAGATTCTCAAAGCGTGATCAGGGCGATTATTAAAGATATGCGCCTGGATAAAGACGTTTATAAATATAAGCAGGTTTATAGCCGTATTTCTTCCTATAAAAATAGTTTGATTACCGTAAAAGCTTATTTTCAAAACCCGGAATTGAAAGAGGCCGATGCGATGTCTAAAAAGCCGCGTCTTGGTGAAATTTACCAGGAATATGTGGAGCGTTGCTTTAAAGCCGGTGCGATGGATTTTGATGATCTTTTGCTCAAAACCAATGAACTGTTAAACCGTTTTCCTGAAGTGCTTCATAAATACCAGAATCGTTTTAGATATATTCTGGTTGATGAGTACCAGGATACCAATCATTCGCAGTATTTAATTGTAAAAGCACTCTCAGATAAATTTCAGAATATATGTGTGGTAGGTGATGATGCGCAGAGTATTTATGCTTTCCGCGGAGCAAATATTAATAATATCCTGAATTTCCAGAAGGATTATGATAACGTACAAATGTACCGGTTAGAGCAAAATTACCGTTCTACCAAGAATATCGTTAATGCGGCAAACTCTATTATTGAAAAGAATAAAACCAAACTGGAAAAAATAGTTTGGACGGCAAATGATGAAGGGCCAAAAATTGTGGTGAATCGCCTGCTAACTGATGGGGAAGAAGGAAGATTTGTTGCCGGTTCTATTTTTGAGAACCGAATGCAAAATCAGATGAGTAATGGCGATTTTGCCATTCTCTATAGAACCAACGCGCAAAGCAGGGCAATGGAAGACGCGCTTAGAAAAAAGGAAATTCCGTATAGAATTTATGGTGGACTTTCATTTTACCAGCGTAAAGAAATTAAAGACGTCCTGTCTTATTTAAGATTGCTGATCAACCCAAAAGATGAAGAAGCTTTAAAGCGGATAATTAATTATCCGGCTCGAGGAATTGGACAAACCACGATGGATAGGTTAAGCATTGCGGGAAATCAATATGGGAAAACCATTTTTGAAATTATTGAGAATATAGATCATCTGGATCTAAAGATCAATAAAAGTACGCAGACCAAGCTGAATAATTTCGTGAATATGATTAAGAGTTTCACGATTTTAGCCGAAAATGCCGATGCCTTTACTGTTGCAGATACTGTAGCCAAAAAAACAGGATTGGTTCAGGAATTAAAGAAAGATGGTACTCCAGAAGGAATTGCTAGAATTGAAAATATTGAAGAGTTACTTAACGGGATTAAAGACTTTGTAGAAGGCCAAAAAGAGCTGGCAGATGCTGATGGTTCTTTAGCTGAATTTCTGGAAGACGTCGCCCTGGCTACAGATATGGATAAAGATACCGGTGATGACGATCGCGTGGCGTTAATGACCATTCACCTGGCAAAAGGACTGGAGTTTCCTTATGTATATATTGTTGGTTTAGAAGAAGATTTATTTCCTTCAGGAATGAGTATGAATACCCGAAGCGAACTGGAAGAAGAGCGCCGTTTGTTTTATGTAGCCCTTACCCGGGCCGAAAAACAGGCTTACCTGACCTATACGCAGTCACGTTACCGCTGGGGGAAACTTGTAGATGCCGAACCTAGTAGGTTTATTGAAGAAGTAGACGAGCAGTATATGGATTATATGATTCCGCAGGACGATTATAAATATAAACCGCTGATAGATACTGATATTTTTGGGGATGATATTGATAAAAGCAAACTTCGACAGAGTAAACCTAAAAAGGGAACTCCGCCTCCGGCGCATAAACCAAGCGAATCTCAGTTAAGAAAACTTCGAAAATTAAAACCCGCTAGTCCCGAGCCTCAAAAAGCTACAAACGCTATAAAACTCGAGGCTGGGAATGTAGTGGAGCATATGCGTTTTGGAAAAGGAAAAGTACTTGCTATAGATGGGATAGGGCAGGATAAAAAAGCCGAAATTGATTTTGAAAACGGAGGAATTAAAAAATTACTTTTAAGATTTGCTAAGCTGAAATTGATCTCTTAGAACTCGTTAAACTTCTGTTATATAAAGCCGCTTCATGCGGCTTTCTTTTTACCTTCAAAATAAAAAATGATTAAAGAAGGAAGCACTGTTAGTTGGAAATGGGGAAACGGTAAGGCTAAAGGGAAAGTAACTGAAACTTACACTAGAGAAATTACCAAAACAATAGCCGGAAGTGAAATTACCCGAAAAGGCGAAGAAGGCAATAAAGCACTTTTTATAGAACAGGAGGATGGAAGTAAAGTGCTGAAGCTGGAAAGTGAAGTTTCTAAATTAGATTAGTTAGTCTATTTCAAAAATATCTGCACGAAAATTTGTAAATTCTCAATTACTAAAAAATTATAATTATGGCTGAATTACTTAAAATTTATGACGAAAATCCGAGTCAGAAACATATTAATAAAGTAGTAGAAGTCCTAAGAAAAGGAGGGCTTATAATTTATCCAACAGATACTGTTTATGGTCTTGGGTGCGATATAACCAATACCTCGGCATTAGAAAAAATCGCCCAGATCAAGGGCGTAAAACTTGAAAAGGCTAATTTCTCTTTTATTTGTGAAGATTTAAGCAATCTTTCAGATTATGTGAAACAAATAGATTCTGCAACTTTTAAAGTGCTCAAAAGAAATCTTCCCGGCCCTTATACGTTTATTTTACCCGGAAATAATAACCTTCCAAATGTCTTTAAAAAGAAAAAAACAGTAGGGATTAGGGTGCCCGATAATGCGATTTGTAAAAGTATTGTCGCCACTTTGGGGAATCCGATTGTTTCTACCTCTATTTACGATGAAGATGAAGTAATAGAATATACCACAGATCCTGAATTAATTAAAGAAAAATGGGATCATCTCGTAGACTTGGTAATTGATGGTGGTTATGGAGACAATATTCCCTCTACCGTTATAGATCTTACAAATTCTGAACCTGAAGTAATAAGGGAAGGAAAAGGAAGTATTGAAATTATGTAATTTTAAATCTCTCATTGAGGGTTTAATTCCCCGAGAATGGTCTCGAAATTATAAAATAGTTTTCTAGTTCATACCTCCTAGGTTTCCCCTGGGTTCTTGGTTAAAATTTTGAAAACACGTTAAAAGCCTGCTAAATGCGGGCTTTATTTTTTTAGACTAAGCTTTAGTGCATAACTTAATAAAAAAATAAGCAATGAATTATATAGAGACTAAAAACGAAGAGAAAGGAAATAAGATTAAACTTTTCTATGAAGATTATGGCGAAGGGCAACCGGTGATTCTAATTCACGGCTGGCCTTTAAGTCATAGGATGTGGGAATACCAGGTAGAGAAAATTGTAGATGCGGGGTTTAGATGTATAAGCTATGACCGTCGAGGATTTGGCGACAGTGATAAACCCTGGGAAGGTTATGATTACGATACTTTGGCTTCAGATTTAAACGATGTTATCACTGTATTAGGACTTTCAAAAACAATTCTCGTAGGTTTCTCTATGGGTGGAGGAGAAGTAGCCCGCTTTATTGGAAAATATGGAACTGCAAATATTGAAAAAGCTGCCTTGATCTCTGCTGTGCCGCCTTTTATGCTGAAAACAGACGATAATCCTGATGGGCTTGAGAAAGAAGTTTTTGAAGGTTTTAAAGAGGAGATTAGAAAAGACCGCGCAGGTTTCTTAGCGGGGTTTGGTGATAAGTTTTACAACTTCAGCAAAAATAAAGATCGTATTAGTGAAGACCAGAAACATTATGACTGGAGTATTGCTTGTAAAGCTTCAGCTAAAGCCACACTAGATTGTGTAGATTCTTTTGGATTGACAGATTTTAGAGAAGATCTAAAACAGTTTGATGTACCAACGCTAATAGTCCATGGAGATGATGATGAAATTGTGCCAATAGATATTGCCGGTAAGAAAAGTAAAGATCTGGTTAAGGATAATACTTTTGAAGTAATTAAAGGCGCACCACACGGCCTGGTGATGACGCACAAAAAGGAGTTTAATGAGATCTTATTGCGCTTTTTAAAGAAATAATATTATCAACCTGTTAGAAAATAAAAAACCCCGCAATTGCGGGGTTTTTCTATATTTAAAAGAATCAAAGCTTATTTAGCAGATTTCATTCCTTCTTCGATCATTCCGTAGAATTGATCAAGTTTAGGAAGAACTACAATTCTTGTTCTTCTGTTTTTAGCACGACCTTCAGCAGTTTCGTTGGTTGCAACAGGTACATAGTAACTTCTACCAGCGGCAGTCATTCTAGCTGGCTCTACACCAAACTCATCCTGAAGAATTCTAACTACAGAAGTAGCTCTTTTCACACTAAGATCCCAGTTATCTTCAAACATTGAAGTTTTGATAGCTTTATCATCAGTATGTCCTTCTACCATAAACTCGATGTCTGGCTTGTTTTTAACTACAGTAGCAACTTTACCAAGTACTTCTTTAGCACGGTCGGTTACATTGTATCTTCCACTGTCAAATAAAAGTTTGTCAGAAATAGAAACGTAAACTACACCTTTTTCAACATTTATTTCAATGTCTTCATCGGCCATATTACCCAAAGCACCTTTTAAGCTTGTTACAAGCGCTAAAGTTACAGAGTCTTTTTTGCTAATAGCATCACGCATACTCTGGATAGCAAGGTCTTTTTCTTTAATGCTTTCAAGAGAACGCTCAAGGTTTTCTGCTTCTTTCTTAGAAAGAGTGGCAAGGTCACCTACGTTGTTAAGCAATGCCGCGTTGGTATTGTTAAGTCTTGTGATTTGCTGGTTAAGGTTTTGTTTATCTTCTAAACACGCATTTAATTTAATGGTTGCAGTGTTTAGTTCATCCTGGGTTTGTTTTTGTTTTTCTTCCAGTTCAGCGTATTTCTTATTAGATACGCAAGAGGAAAACAAAAGAACGGCGGTTGCCGATAAAAGCATAATTCGTTTCATAATCTTGTAATTGTTATTAATGTTAGATGATTCAAAAGTATCAAAAAAAAGTAAAGCGGAAAAAGAAGCTTTACTATAAGTTTGAATACCTTTATTTTAATTTAGAAAATTCATTTTTGCCTAAACAAAAATAAGACCAAATAATAGATTTTACCTGATAATATTCAGAGTTTTTTGTAATTCCTCTTCGTTTTCTATGCATTTTTTGAAAATTACGGTAAAAAGCGGTATGCGCCTGCAGGATAGCATATAAATGTGAGAATTTCCCATTTATCAGAAACTTGATTCCCGCAATCCCATCCAGGATCATTCTCATAATTAAAATGCCGTAAACATTAGGTGTGGGAACATTCTTTAAAAGCATATATAAACTGTTTCTGAAATTGAAAAACGTCTTCCTGGGATTCATACTATCCAGGGTAGCACCACCCACGTGGTAAACGTTGGAAATTCCAGAAAATTTTATTTGATAGCCTAAATTATGGATTCGCCAACATAGATCTATTTCTTCCTGGTGGGCAAAAAAATCTTCATCGAGCGCACCGGCCTCCCAATAAACTGTATTTCTAATTGCAAAACAAGCACCGCTGGCCCAAAAAATAGGAGTATCGTCATTATACTGCCCGTGGTCTTCTTCTAAAGTATCAAAGATCCTCCCACGGCAAAATGGATAGCCATATTTGTCTATATAGCCGCCGGCTGCTCCTGCATATTCAAAGTAGTTTTTTCTTTTAAAATCAAGTATTTTTGGTTGGACTGCAGCCGTTTTAGGTTCGTTTTTAAAGATTTCAAGAATAGGGTTTAGCCAGTTTTTAGTAACTTCTACGTCACTATTTAGCAAGACAAAAATATCTTCGGATAAACCGGAAAGCGCATCGTTGTAACCTTTGGCGAATCCGCCGTTTTCCTTATTCTGAATAATTTTGACCTGCGGAAAATTTTCCTGTACAAATTCTACCGAATCATCTGTAGAAGCATTATCAGCTACGTAAATATTGGCACCTTCAGAAAAACGAATTACCGAAGGCAAAAACTGCTCCAGTAAACTGCGGCCATTCCAATTTAAGATTACTACTGCGGTGCTCATTGTTTTTCAGAAGTTTTAGAAGAAATATAATCGGGAATTTCAGGTAGAAAATGATATTTTTCTTCTTTGTAATCAAGTTTGCAGAAGTAATGCTGCAATCCGTTGGTAAGCATTAAATAATCGGCTTTTAAACTCAAATTATACCTGGCGATCTGGTCAAAAACTTCCTGGGTTATTTTAATATGTGGGGCTTTACATTCTATCACCACTTTTATTTTTCCGTCAGGATAAAAAACTACCGCATCATAGCGTTTAGTAAGCTTTCCAAGCTTAAGTTGTTTTTCAACATTAATATGGTTTTTAGGATAATTCTTATCTAAAGTAAGGAATTTAACCACGTGTTGTCTCACCCATTCTTCGGGAGTTAAAACCACAAATTTTTTCCGGAGTTCATCAAAAACGGCTATTTTATTTTCACTATTTTTGAACCGGAACGAATATTTTGGAAAATTAAGCGCTAACATAGGCCAAAAGTAAAAAAGAAAACCACAGCGCAGCAAGCTTCAGTTTAATTTAAAATTCAAAAATCCTTCACCTTAATGGAAGAAGCAAAAGAGATTGTAAATAATATTCAAAAAGGTAGTGTATCGCCGCTTTACTTTTTAATGGGCGAAGAACCTTATTATATAGACAGGATCTCAGATTTTATAGCGCAAAATTTACTGGCAGAAGAAGAAAAAGGTTTTAACCAAATCATTATGTATGGCCGCGATACCAATATAGATGAAATTGTGAGCAATGCCAAGCGCTACCCAATGATGGCGGAAAGACAGGTGATTATCGTTAAAGAAGCACAGGACCTTTCCAGAAGCATAGAGAAACTGGTAGATTATGCCGAAAATCCTCAGCCTACCACCACTTTGGTTTTTTGTTATAAATACAAAAGCCTGGATAAGCGTAAGAAACTTTCTAAAGTTCTAAAGAAAAGTGGGATTTTATTTGAAAGTAAACGCCTCTATGAAAACCAGGTGGCAGACTGGATCATGAAAACCCTGAAGGCAAGAAATTATACCATTTCTCCAAAAGCAGCACAAATGCTGGTAGAATTTTTAGGAATTGATCTGGGGAAAATTGATAACGAATTAAATAAACTTCAACTAATTACGCCTGAAGGAACTCAAATTACCCCAGAGCTTATTGAGCAAAATATAGGAATAAGTAAAGACTTTAATAATTTTGAACTGCGGAAAGCCATTGGAATGCGAGATTCTTTAAAGGCGCATCGCATTGTAAATTACTTCGCGCAAAACCCGAAAGACAACCCAATGGTGGTGACCATTTCGCTCTTATTTTCTTATTTCTCACAAATTATGCAATATCACGGCCTCCCCGATAAATCTAAGGCTAACGTGGCCAAACAGCTAAAAGTGCATCCTTATTTTGTTGGGGATTATATAGCCGCAGCAAAAAATTACCCGATGAAAAAAGTGAGTCAGGTAATTGGTTTGTTGCACGAAAGCGATGTTAAAGGAAAAGGCGTGGGCGCGGTGAATATTTCTCACGGCGATTTACTTAAAGAATTAATGGTTAAGATCTTAAATTAAAATGGGTAAAATAAATTCATGGATTAGCGCTGCCCGGTTAAGAACTTTACCATTATCGGTTTCCGGAATTATTGTTGGAACCACCATTGCGGTTAGCGAAGGTGTTTTTAGTATTACTATTTTTAGTCTTGCACTAGCCACCACTTTAGGATTACAGGTGCTTTCAAATTTTGCTAACGATTATGGCGATGGGGTAAAAGGAACCGATAACGAAGATAGGGTAGGCCCGCAACGCGCCATACAAAGCGGACTTATTTCTCAAAAGGAAATGTTTCAGGGAATTGTAATCACTGCAATTGTTACCTTTTTATTTGCTGTTTTACTTATTTATGCTGCTTTCGGGAAAGAAAATTTAGGTTATGCTCTATTTTTTTTCCTACTGGGAGTTGGGGCAATTGCTGCGGCAATAAAATATACAGTTGGTAAATCGGCTTACGGTTATCGTGGGCTGGGAGATGTTTTTGTGTTTATTTTCTTTGGTTTGGTTGCTGTGTATGGCTCCTATTTTCTATATGCACATCAATGGAACTGGTTAGTGTTGCTTCCGTCATTCAGTATTGGTTTTTTAAGTATGGGGGTTTTAAATCTCAATAATATGCGCGATAGAATTTCTGATGAAAAAGCGGGAAAGAATACTCTTGTAGTGAAACTCGGGGCTAAAAATGCCAAAAACTATCATTATGCACTTATTCTGGGAGCCATACTTTGTTTGGTTTTATTCACCGTACTTACCCTGGAAAGTGTAAACGATTTTCTTTATCTGCCGGCTTTTATTCCCTTAATACTACATCTTAAAAGAGTGGTAGAGAATGAAAATGCAACTTTATTAGATCCTGAACTTAAAATTTTAGCCCTTTCAACCTTTGCCGCCGCCTTACTTTTTGGTTTAGGCCAGATATGGTAAGAAGTTTAACAAAATTATATATTTGAGCATTTCTAAACTTTTTCAGCGAATCCCTAAATTAGGGCGAACATAAAAATTATATTATGAAAATCACGTATTACGGACAAAGTTGCTTCGGAATTAAAATAGCAGATATCAATGTTTTGGTAGATCCGTTCATTACCGGGAATGAACTGGCCAAAGATAAAATCAATATCAAAGACATTAAAGCTGATTATATTTTACTCACCCACGCACACCAGGATCATACTTTAGATGCTGAAGAAATTGCCAAAAACACAGGCGCTGTAATTGTGAGTAATTTTGAGATCGCAAATCATTACGAAGAAAAAGGCATTGAGGTTCACCCAATGAATCACGGCGGAAGCTGGGATTTTGAATTCGGAAAAGTAAAATACGTGAATGCAATTCATACCAGCTCTTTTCCCGATGGAAAATACGGCGGCCAACCCGGCGGATTCGTAATTGAAGGAGAACACAAAAATATTTATATTGCCGGCGATACTGCGCTTACTATGGATATGAAATTGATTCCGCAGCGCACTACTTTAGATCTTGCAATTTTGCCTATTGGCGATAATTTTACAATGGGTGTAGAAGATGCCATAGTAGCCAGTGATTTTGTAGAATGTGACAAAGTTTTGGGTTGCCATTATGATACTTTTGGTTATATTGAAATAGACCACGAAGAAGCAAAAAGAAAATTCTTTGATGAGGGTAAAGACCTTATGCTTCTTGAAATAGGAGAGAGCCTGGAACTTTAATTTCCACTTTTTTCCCAATAAAAATATATGCAGGCAGATTATAAAAAGTATATCTTAAAATTTAAGCGCCCCAGCGGAACTTCGCGGGGCGTTCTTACTACTAAAGAAACCTGGTTTTTAAAAATAACCGATGCTGATAAAGTTGGTTACGGTGAATGCGGTATTCTTAGAAGTCTGAGTGTGGATGATAGGCCAGATTATGAAGAAAAACTGCAATGGGTTTGCAACAATATTAATTTGGGCGAAACGATACTTTGGGAAGAGTTAAAAGAATTCCCCAGCATCCAAATAGGAGTAGAAATGGCTTTTAGATCTTTAAATGCCAAAAATCCTTTTGAAATATTTCCTTCAGAATTTACAATAGGAAAAGCTTCAATTCCCATTAACGGATTGATATGGATGGGGGAGAAATCATTTATGAAATCCCAGATTCAGGAGAAAATTGAAGCGGGATTTGATTGTATTAAAATGAAAATTGGTGCGATAGATTTTGAAACCGAACTGGAGCTTTTAAAATATATTCGCTCTGAATTTTCTTCCGAAGAAATAGAATTACGCGTAGATGCAAATGGAGCTTTTAAACCTGAAGAAGCCCAGGAAAAACTGAAGCGTTTAAGTGAATTTCAATTACATAGTATAGAGCAACCTATAAAACAGGGACAGCTGAAGGAAATGACAGATTTATGCCTGAAAACTCCGCTGCCAATCGCTTTAGACGAAGAATTGATTGGCGTTTTTAATGTAACAAAGAAGAAGGAATTGTTACATACAATAAAGCCACAGTATATAATTTTAAAACCCAGTTTAATCGGTGGTTTTAAAGGCACACAAGAATGGATAGATTTAGCCGAAGAAAACAATATTGGCTGGTGGATCACCAGCGCTTTAGAGAGTAATGTGGGGCTAAATGCAATTTCACAATTTACTTATACCAAAAACAATAAAATGCCCCAGGGACTTGGCACCGGAAATTTATACACCAATAATATTCAAAGTCCGTTAGAGGTAGAAAAAGGAAATATTCAATATAATCTAGCTAAAAGCTGGGAATTTAATTTTTAGTAAATGTATATAGCGCAGGCGTTTCGGTATCATCATGAATTATGGAGATACATTATTGGGGTAGTTATAATTATGATTGCGGTTTTTATGGCCCAAATCCCATTTCTGATAGCTCTTTTTTTGGAAGGTGGGTTTGATGCCGCTATGGACGAAACAGCAGTCCTAAAAGTCTTTGATTCTAATTTAACGTTGTTTTTCTTATTATTACCTTTTGCAGCCGGACTGGTGGCGGTTTTTTTCAATGCAAAATACCTGCATTCGCAGCCATTAAAAACCTTAACCACTACTCGAAAGAAGCTAGATTGGAGCCGGTTTTTCTTTGCTTTTACCCTGGTAGCTATCTTTACTATCTTAACCACCCTGGGATATTATTTCTTTTATCCTGAAGATTATCAGTTAAATTTCGAACCCACCTCATTTCTTATTTTGGTAGGAATTGCCGTTATATTTATTCCACTGCAAACCAGTTTTGAGGAATATATGTTCCGTGGATATTTAATGCAGGGATTGGGTGTGTTTGCTAAAAATCGCTGGGTTCCATTATTTCTAACTTCTATCATTTTTGGCGGGCTGCATTATTTTAATCCAGAGGTAGGCCAGCTGGGAGATATAATTATGATACACTACATTGGCACGGGATTCATGCTTGGCATTATGACGCTAATGGATGAAGGTCTTGAACTGGCGCTTGGCTTCCATGCCGCTAATAATTTGGTTGCGGCGCTATTGGTTACTGCCGACTGGACTGCTTTCCAAACTGAATCTATATTTAAAGACGTTTCTGCGCCCATAGCAGGTTTCTGGGATGTGGCTATTCCAGTATTTATAATTTATCCCCTTTTTCTTTTCATAATGGCTAAAAAATATGGCTGGAATAATTGGAAAAATAAACTTTTCGGAAAAGTAGAAAAGCCAGAAACCTTAAAACTTTCAGAAGAAAGTTAAATTTATCATTACAATTTGCTAACTTTCAATATGTAGAAATGTAACATATTTGGTTTTAAATATGGCAGATAAATACAAAGTACCGGAAACTCATCCCGATTTCAGGCTGAATAAACGACATTATTCCAATGCCGAACTGCATTTAGTGGCCTATAGCTTTATAAAAGAAGGAGAGGCATTTGAAGAGAAAATAGGAAGTTTCCTTTTAGACTGGATCAAGCCTTCAAAATATGTTGAGGTAAAAACTTCTGGCTCTACCGGGAAACCAAAAATTATAAGGATCAAAAAAGAGCAGATGATCAACTCTGCCATTGCAACTTCCCGTTTCTTTGATCTTCCTGAGAAAACTACTGCTTTACTATGTTTGCCCGCTACCTATATTGCCGGGAAAATGATGCTGGTTCGGGCAATGGTTTTGGGCTGGCAATTAGATATGGTGCCACCTTCCTCAAATCCTTTAGACCAGGTTTTTAAACGTTATGATTTTTGTGCAATGACGCCGTTTCAATTAGATAATTCGGTTGGGCGTCTGCATCTTATAAAGAAACTTATTGTTGGCGGTGGTGCGGTTTCGCCCAGGCTTCAAAAAATGGTAAAAGAAGTTAGCACCAAGGTTTATGAAACTTATGGAATGACGGAAACCGTTACCCATATTGCCGCAAAAAGGCTAAATCCATCAAAAAACAGGAAAAAATCCCGTCCTTTTAAAGTTTTGCCGAATATTAATATTTCGCAAGATGATAGAGGTTGTTTAGTGATTAAGGCTCCTAAACTTTCAGATGAAATAATTACCACTAATGATGTGGTGGAGATTCTTACCTACAAGAAATTTATTTGGAAAGGGAGAATAGATAACGTGATCAATTCTGGCGGAATAAAACTTCATCCAGAACAAATTGAAAAGAAGCTTTCCAAAATTATAGATCAGCGCTTATTTGTAACGGCAATGCCAGATGATTCCTTAGGGGAAAAACTGGTGCTTTTTGTTGAAAATGAATTTTCAGAAGATTTTCTGCAAAAACTAGAAAGAGAGATTAATGAATTAAAAAGTCTGGAAAAATACGAGCGGCCTAAAAAAATCTATTTTATAGAAAAATTTGAAGAAACCCATACGGGTAAAATTCATAGAGAAAATACCTTTAAAAGCAAGGTGAATTAGTTCCATATGTATAAATTATTATTGGTTATTGCGCTGTTGTGTGTTTTAAATACTTCGGCTCAAATTCTTCCTGAGCGTGAAAGAGCTACTGTTATAAATGAAATTTTAAACGATAAGTTTAAAAATCTTCTCCCCGATTTAATGGATAAGGCAGCAGTAGATATGTGGATTATAATTTCCCGTGAATATAACGAAGATCCTGTATTACGCACCATGTTACCAGCTACCTGGTTAAATGCAAGAAGACGCACTATTCTCGTTTTTAGCAGAAATAAAGAAACTGATACTTTAGAAAGCCTTGCGGTAGCCAGGTATGAAGTTGGAGAAAGTATAGAAGCAGCCTGGGATCCTGAAAAGAAACCTGAACAATGGAAAGCGTTAATTGATATTATAGAAAAACGAGATCCACAAAAAATTGCACTGAATTCTTCAAAAAATTATGGTTTGGCCGATGGACTGGTAAAAACAGATTCTGACGAATTTATGGATTACCTACCATTGAAATATAAAAACCGTCTTGTGTCTGGAGAAGACTTAGCAGTAGGTTGGATTGAAACCAGGTCCCAGATGGAAATGGAGATTTATCCCCAGTTGGTTGAAATTACTAAAAATATTATCAGGGAAGCTTTTAGCGAAGAAGTGATTATTCCGGGAGAAACTACCACTGAAGATGTGGTTTGGTGGATGAGACAAAAAGTAACCGATCTTGGACTGGAAACCTGGTTTCATCCCACTGTGTCTATTCAAAGGGATGAAGAAGCGTTGGAAGACCATATTTCGGCATTCTCATCTAATAAAGAAGGAAAGATAATCTATGATGGAGATTTGCTTCACTGTGACTTTGGGATCACTTATTTAAGGTTGAATACCGATTGCCAGCAAATGGCGTACGTTTTAAAACCAGGAGAAACTGAAGCTCCAGAGTTTCTTCAGCAAGCTTTTAAGAAAGGAAACCAGGTTCAGGATATTTTAACCGAAAATTTCGAAACAGGAAAATCTGGAAATCAGATACTTTCAGAAAGTTTAGACCAGGCGAGGGAAGAAGGCTTGAAACCTATGATTTACACCCATCCGCTGGGATTATATGGGCATTCTGCCGGCACAACTATTGGAATGTGGGATTCACAGGACGGCGTGCCCGGGAGTGGGGAATATCTTCTAAATGAAAATACAGTTTACGCAATAGAACTCAATACCAGCGTATTTTTGAGAGAATGGAACCAGGAAATTAGAATAATGTTAGAGGAAGCAGGGTTTTGGGGTGAAGGAGGCTTCAGTTATTTAAACGGAAGACAGGAGGAATTAATACTTATTTCATCAGAGTGATTTTTTGATCAATAAGAAAGAGTTAGGTATATAAAAAAACCTGCAGAATTAAATAATCTGCAGGTTGTTGAATAAACAAATTTTCTTATCTATTTTATATAAGCAGAAGTTATATAAAATTCCAGGTCGTTTACCTTTATTTTATCCAGCGCAATATTCTGTTTTAAATTCTGCCACTCGTTTGTAGGATAAATTCTAATTTCCTTTCCATCAACCAAAATATCTACCGGCATTTTAAAATGCTCAACATCAGCTATCCATCTTGCCTGGGTTTTACCTTCTTTTTTTCTGAATTGTAATTTCGGTAAATCAGTATGTCTTAGATATTGATCAAAAATAGGTTCTAGGTCTACCCCGGTAGCTTCATCAAAGAAATTTTCAGTAGTTTCGGTATCGATGATCTGGTGTTTATAAGTTTCGGTGTAATCTTTTAATGTTTTCCACCATAATTCATCGTTATCATAAATGCTACGAATGGTATTCAATAAATTGGCGCCTTTAAAATACATATCTCCAGAGCCTTCGCTATTCACACCATAATCCCCAATAATTGTTGCATTATTACCAAGGCCTCGGCGAGTTCCTTTAAGATATTCCAGGGCTTCTTCCTTGCCCCAGCGGCACTCTACATAAACAGCTTCCGAATAGGAAGTAAAGCCTTCGTGAATCCACATATCCGCAATATCTTTCGCGGTAATACTGTTACCATACCATTCGTGACCAGATTCATGAATAATAATATAATCCCACTTCAGGCCAATTCCTGTGCCGGACAGGTCATTACCCAGGTAGCCCATTTTATACTCGTTTCCATAGGCTACGGCACTTTGGTGTTCCATCCCCAGGTAAGGAGTTTCAATTAGTTTGAATCCATCTTCCACAAAAGGATATTCCCCGAATTTTTCATAAAAGCAATCCATCATTGGTTTAACTTCCTTGAATTGCTCTTTAGCTTTCTCCAGGTTGTAAGGCAAAACGTAATAATCGAGATCTAGATCGCCATACGAGTCAGAGAAATGCTCATAATTCGCGATATTGATCATTACGTTGTAATTATTGATAGGATTCACGGTTTTCCAGCTCCACTCGGTATAACCGTTTCCTAAATCTTTTTCTCCTAAAAATTGCCCGTTAGAAACGTTCATCAATCCGTTTGGAACTGCGATATCTAACTGAACTTCTTCCGGCTCATCGCTTTGGTGGTCTTTATTTGGATACCAAAGGCTGGCACCGGTTCCCTGAACCGCAACACCAATCCACGGATCTCCATTATCATCTTTATCCCAAACAAAACCGCCATCCCAGGGTGCATTTTTTGCTACAATGGGTTTTCCGGAATAATAAAATTGAATTTCTCCTTTTTCATTGGCTTTTACCGTTTCTTCCAACTCGATAAAAACCGCATTGTGTTTTCTTTCGTAAGTTAAAGTTTTCCTATTCTGAAGAATAGAATCCACTTTCATATCTTCAAAAAGGTCTATTTGAATGGTAGAAAGATTATCTTCAGCAATAAAACTAATAGTATTGGAGCCTGAAATAAATTGCTTTTCGGGTTCCACTTTAAGCTTTAAATGATACTTCTGAACATCAAAGGCGCGCTCGGGTCTTAATGAGCCTCTAAGTGAATCGGCTTCGGTATAATCCCCTTGCTTGTCGCTTAATACCTGGGCGAAGGAAATGTTGATTGCTGCAAGTGAAACGGCAAGAATAAAAATTAATTTTTTCATATCTATTTTAAAATTAATAGTTGGTATGAACAACCTCTAATACAATATTTTTATGTTTTTTCTTGAGTTCTCGAAAATCAGCGTGAAGTTTTTCGAATTCTTCAAGATCTACACCTTTACAAACTCCGTAGGAATAATGATATTTAAGTAAGTCCAGATCAATACTGGTTAACTCCCTGGGTTTTCTACAGGCTGAAAGATAGCTTTTGCAAGCTAATTTTTTTGAACTCTGAAAATAGCCTAGGGAACGAAAAAAATGAAATTTTAATAATTCCATTTTATACGAATCCTTCTGAATCAGACTGGTATTAAGTTTTAAATCTGTTTTGTAAATCTGATTTCTACCATTCCAGTGAGCATAATATCCGCTTTTCCCTAAAATTCTAGGCTCAAAATCTTTATTGTGTTCAGAATTCAGGTAATAAACTCTATAATTTGAGTCATCTGCGTTATCAACTCTTTTTATATTTAAGGAGTCGATATCGTTTGAAATGTTATTAGCAAATTGCATCAGTTTATTGGCGTGTACAGGTGGGACGCTTGGCTCAAAATACACTTTTACAGAATCTTTCCAATAACGCATAAACAGCTTTTTTTCTGAAAAACTGTCTGTATTGTAAACCACATTCTTATAAAGCTCCAAAAACATACTGTCTTTTGGTTCATAGGGCACCTTCACTTTATTCTTATCTATGGTCGATTTATAATCTGCTGAAACCTGTACTAGGGTATCCCTATTGTAAAAACGGAAATTGGTACTATCTTTTTTAGTTATTTTATTCCCAGCTTCCTTATAGTTTGAAATTGGGATGTAATTCCTAACAATTGTATCCTGAGAATACGATACAGTTATTATAAAAAAGAATAGCAGACCTACACTTTGTTTTAATGTTTTTTTCATGTTTGAATTACTCCTACATTAAAGTCTTTTTCAATAGGCGCGTGGTTGGCGGCTTCAATTCCCATAGAAATCCATTTCCTGGTATCTAAAGGATCTATCACTGCGTCTGTCCATAATCTCGCCGCAGCATAGTAAGGTGAAGTTTGTTCGTCGTAGCGGGATTTAATGGCTTCAAAAACCTCTTTTTCTTTTTCTTCGTCAACTTTTTCGCCTTTTTTCTCCATAGCGGCGGTTTCAATTTGCGCTAAAACCTTAGCGGCCTGGGTTCCTCCCATTACTGCAAGTTCTGCACTTGGCCAGGCTGCGATTAGTCTTGGGTCGTATGCTTTTCCACACATGGCATAATTTCCTGCCCCATAAGAATTCCCCATAATTATGGTGAATTTTGGAACTACCGAATTACTTACCGCGCTTACCATTTTAGCTCCGTCTTTAATGATGCCGCCGTGTTCGCTTTTGCTACCAACCATAAATCCGGTAACATCTTGAAGAAAAACAAGCGGGATTTTTTTCTGGTTGCAATTTGCTATAAATCGCGTCGCTTTATCGGCAGAATCTGAATAAATCACTCCACCAAACTGCATTTCCGTAGGTTTCGTTTTCGACGCCGTAGTTTTTACAATTTTACGCTGATTAGCAACAATTCCCACGGCCCAACCATCAATCCTGGCGTAGCCGGTAATAATGGTTTGGCCATAACCTTCTTTATATTCTTCAAATTCTGAACCATCTACCAAACGGGAAATAATTTCCCGAACATCGTATTGGTCGCTGCGTTTTTTAGGAAGAATTCCGTAAATATCTTCCTGATTTTCCTTTGGTTTTACAGCTTTTTTATGACTAAATCCGGCTTTATCAAAATCGCCCATTTTATCCATAATATTCTTTATGCGGGTAAGCGCGTCTTTATCGTCTTTCGCTTTATAATCGGTCACTCCACTAATTTCGCTATGTGTAGTAGCACCGCCCAGGGTTTCGTTATCTACAGATTCTCCAATGGCGGCTTTTACAAGGTAGCTTCCGGCAAGGAAAATACTTCCGGTCTTTTCTACGATAAGTGCTTCATCACTCATAATTGGAAGGTAAGCACCACCTGCCACACAACTGCCCATCACCGCTGCAATTTGGGTGATTCCCATACTGCTCATCACAGCGTTATTTCTAAAAATTCTTCCGAAGTGTTCCTTGTCAGGAAAAATTTCATCCTGCATAGGTAAATATACCCCGGCACTATCTACCAGGTAAATAATTGGAAGTCGGTTTTCAATGGCTATTTCCTGCGCGCGAAGGTTCTTCTTTCCCGTAATAGGAAACCAGGCGCCGGCTTTTACAGTGGCATCATTAGCAACTACAATACATTGTTTCCCGGAGACATAGCCCATTTTCACCACCACACCACCAGAAGGGCAACCACCGTGTTCTTCGTACATTCCTTCCCCGGCAAAAGCACCAATTTCTATTGAATTGGATTTATCGTCCAGTAAAAAATCGATTCGCTCCCGGGCGGTCATTTTTCCTTTGGCGTGATGTTTTTCTATGCGCTTTTCACCACCACCAAGCTTTACGCGTTTAAGTTTATGATTTAATGAAGAAACCAAAAGTTTATTATGGTCTTCATTTTTATTGAATTTCATATTCATATATTATGATTTTTTAATTCCTGAAATTAGAAAAATCTTCTAAATAGGTAGAAATAATATCAAAATTTCAGTAAATTTTAAATTTACAGCCGTCTTTTGGCTAAAATACAAAATAGCGTGAATTCTACTTATGGTTTGGGAATGTAAAATAGCCGATATTTGTATAAAATCTTTAATATGGGAATGAATAAAAATACCATTTTCGCCTGGGCATCTTTTGCTTTGTTCATTATTGGTGCCGCTATTATTTTATTGGGTGTGCTTAAATATCGAGATTACGCAATTGGTTTCTCGGTCACGGGGATTGGATTTTTTGCCATTTCCTGGGCGTTTAATGCATTAAAAGGTAGAATTTAAGTCGATAATATGTCAGATTCCGTAAACAAAGAACAATTAATTAAACATTTACAAGGAGGTGAAGCTTTTATGGCTTTGGAAGATTTGATCGATAAAATTTCGTTTGAAAAATTAGGGGAAAAGCCTCAAAATTTACCGTATTCCTTTTACGAACTTTTCTACCATATTGTTTTCGCGCAAAAGGATATTTTGGAATATTCTATTTCTGAAAATTATAAAAGCTCAGAATGGCCCGATGATTACTGGCCGAAAGAATCAACTCCCGATACCGAAGAAGACTGGAAAAAATTAAAGAAAGATTATTTTGAAGATAGGGAGCGTTTTAAAAATTTTATTTTAGATACTGACATTGATTTAAATCTTCCGGTTAAAAACTCTGACAATCATAGCTTATTGCGGGAAATTATGCTGGTTATAGAGCATACGGCCTATCACACCGGGCAAATGTTAATCATCTTGCGCTTACTCGGCCTTTATAAATAATCAAACCGAATTCTGACTTTAATTTCAGATATTTGCAAATCTTAAAATAGCTTAAAAAATTCATTATGGCAGACGATAAAAAAGTGATCTTTTCAATGTCTGGGGTAACCAAGACTTATAAAAATGCGAATACCCCGGTTTTGAAAAATATATACCTTAGTTTTTTCTACGGTGCAAAAATTGGGATTCTTGGTTTAAATGGTTCTGGTAAATCTACTTTACTTAGAATTATTGCCGGCGAAGATAAAAATTACCAGGGCGATGTGGTTTTCTCTCCTGGCTATTCCGTTGGTTACCTTGAACAGGAACCAAAAGTAGATGAAGATAAAACCGTACTGGAGGTGGTAAAAGAAGGAGTTGCCGAAACGGTGGCCATTCTTGATGAGTACAATAAAATTAATGACCAGTTTGGATTACCCGAGGTTTATGAAGATGCCGATAAGATGCAGAAGCTTATGGATAAGCAGGCTGCGCTTCAGGATAAAATTGATTCTTCAAACGCCTGGGAATTGGATACCAAACTGGAAATTGCAATGGACGCTTTAAGAACCCCTGAAGCCGATAAAAAGATTTCGGTGCTTTCAGGAGGAGAAAGAAGACGTGTGGCGCTTTGTAGACTTTTACTTCAGGAGCCGGATATTTTACTCCTGGATGAGCCAACTAACCATTTAGATGCTGAATCTGTACATTGGTTAGAGCATCATTTGGCCCAGTATAAAGGGACCGTTATCGCTGTAACGCACGACCGTTATTTCCTTGATAATGTTGCAGGTTGGATTCTAGAACTGGACCGGGGAGAAGGTATCCCGTGGAAAGGAAACTATTCTTCCTGGTTAGACCAGAAGTCTAAACGTATGGCACAAGAGCAAAAGCAAGCCAGCAAACGTCAAAAAACTTTGGAACGAGAATTGGAATGGTCTAAAATGAATCCGAAAGGACGTCAGGCCAAGCAAAAAGCACGTTTAAATAATTATGATAAGTTGTTGAGCCAGGATCAAAAGCAAATGGATGAGCAGCTGGAAATTTATATTCCTAACGGTCCAAGGTTAGGAACCAATGTGATTGAAGCCAATGGAGTGAGTAAAGCTTTTGGTGATAAATTGCTTTATGAAGATTTAAATTTTAAACTTCCGCAGGCTGGAATTGTTGGGGTAATTGGACCCAACGGTGCTGGTAAAACCACGATTTTTAAAATGATTATGGGCGAAGAAGAGCCTGATAAAGGAAGTTTTGAGGTTGGTGAAACCGCGAAGATCGCTTATGTAGATCAGGCGCATTCTAATATAGATCCTGAAAAAACCATTTGGCAGAACTTTAGCGATGAGCAGGAGTTGGTTATGATGGGCGGTCGCCAGGTAAATTCAAGAGCCTATTTAAGCCGATTTAACTTTAGCGGAAGTGAACAAAATAAGAAAGTAAATATGCTTTCTGGTGGAGAAAGAAACCGACTTCATTTGGCGATGACCTTAAAAGAAGAAGGAAACGTTCTACTACTCGATGAGCCTACCAACGATTTAGATGTGAATACACTCCGTGCCCTGGAAGAAGGTTTAGAGAATTTTGCCGGCTGTGCCGTGGTTATTTCCCACGACCGTTGGTTCCTGGATAGAATTTGTACACATATCCTTGCTTTTGAAGGAGATTCTCAGGTTTATTTCTTTGAAGGAAGCTTCTCTGATTACGAAGAAAACAAGAAAAAACGTTTGGGTGGAGATATTATGCCGAAACGTATTAAGTATAAGAAGTTGGTGAGATAATTTTTTAATCTCGCAGAAAAAAAACGTCATTCTGAATTTATTTCAGAATCTAAGATGTTTAATTTTCATTCAAGTTAGAACCTGAAACAAGTTCAGGATAATATATAAAAGAGGCCTCACAGATTTTTTAATCTTTTGAGGCCTTTTTATTTAAAGTTTTGTAATCTCCAGAACTGAGATTATTCTTTCTCTGGTTTCTTTTCTTTCTTAGGTGGCATAGGGCCGCGAAGGTGAATTATGAGTCCGTTTAGGAAGTTTCGTAGAAATTGATCGCCGCACTCTATATATTTTGGATGATCTTCGGCTCTAAATATTGCACCTAATTCACTTTTGGTTACTTTAAAATCTACCAAAGCGCAAATTTTTACAATATCGTCGTCTCGTAATTTATGAGCGACTCTTAGTTTTTTAAAAATATCGTTGTTTGTTAATCCCATAAGGCAAATTTAGCTTTTTCCTGAGTTTTGCTTTTAACTTTTCAGGTTTAATTGTTTTTTAATAGCGTTTATTTTTTTGAGATCTGCATCATTTTTAATTACAGACTTTGCATCGGCAAACAGGTTTTTAGCTTCAATATCTAATACTTCATAATACTTTTCGTTAACTGCTTTTTGAGATTTCAGATAATAAAAAAGCATGCCCAGTTTTTGAATAATAATTATATCGTGTTTGCAATATGCTCTTATAGGCGCTAAAACCTGATATAAAAGTTCTTCAAAATCTACACTCCGCATCTTGATTAAAACTTTTTCATCTGTCTTTAAAAATTGTCTGTCTTGTTTTTGCATTCGTAAAGCCAAAAGTTCGGCTAAATAATCCAGAGCGTTAAGGGCGGTACCGGGATCGTTAATTCCGGGAGACATTGCTTTTACAATAACCTCGGTAATTTGTTTAAACGCGAGCACATAATTGGTGTTTACTAACTCGCCGCGGGCAAGGTTAAAATTAGAAAGTACCTTTTTTAAGGTTTCATCGTCCAATTTTTCTTTTGATTTTAAAAGCGGAATTCCCTTTAAAATAAAAATTCCTTTTACTGGGAGAATTTCAAACTGGGTGTCTTTTTCGTTACAGATATCTAATAAATTATCTGAAGATAAATTCTGAAAATAACCACTTTTTTCAGAATGGTACTCGTACCATTCTTTCGTGTCAGGGAATTCCTGATCTTCATTTTCTTCAGTTTTCAGCAAAAAAATTAGTCGGGTTCTTGCCTGTCTAAAAATGCGATCCAGGATATTGTTAATCTGTATGCTTTGCGAAATATTATGTATAAAATAAATAAATGCACCAATACAAATCACGGTAAAAATAATTCCGACTAATACTGAAAAACCTGGGGTTTGATAAGAGTCCCCTTCGGGCTGAATAGAAACCGCCACGAAAATACAGTAGAGTATAGTAGCCAGGTAGATTCCTAAAATAACCTGATGATTTTTATCAGAAATAAGTCCGGGAAGCAACCGGGGAGAATAATTACTCGCCGCCTGATTTAATAGTACCATCACCATAGAAAAACTAAAAACCATCATAGAAATAAGGCCGGTAATGCAGGCGGTTAATATGCTAAGTGCGGTGTTGCCATTATCTACCACCAGCATTGGAATATGATCTAAAAGATACCTGGATACACCCTGATTTTCTATATAAATAAGCGTGAAGGCTATTAGAAAACCCAGAATTGCAAAAACACTGGGATAAAAAGCAATTTTACTTTGCAGGTTGGAAAGGAGAATATAAATACGATTAAAAAAATACTTCATTTAGTTTTGTTGGAAAGTTACTCAAAAGTCACTAGAAATAAGCTTCTTTAATTCAATTGACAAATTGTCTGTTTAATTATGAATAAAAATGCCAAAAAGACATAAAAAATAGAATGGAATCTAAATTGCTAATAATTTATCAGAAACAATAAAATTAAAGTCTAACAAAAACATAAAAGCTATGAGTTTAATTAAAAGAAATGAGGCCAATTGGCTGCCATCGGTTTTTGACGATATGTTTAAAACCGATTGGTTAGGAGGAACTACAAATGTTAACAGTATAGGAACCAGTATTCCTGCTGTAAACATTCAGGAAACCGAGGACAACTTTAGCGTAGAAGTTGCTGCACCGGGTAAAACTAAAGAAGATTTTAATATTGAGCTAGACAACGATGTATTAACCATTTCTTCTGAAGAGAAAAAAGAAAATGAAACTTCAGAAAAAAATGGAAGGTACACCAGGAAGGAATTTAGTTATAGTACTTTTAAAAGAGCTTTTAGTTTACCAGATTCAGTAGATAGTGAGAAAATTTCTGCTTCTTATAAAGATGGGGTTCTTATTATAGAACTGCCAAAGCGGGAAGAAGCTAAAGTACAGGCTAAACGAATGATTGAGATTTCGTAATTTAGATAGTTAGTTTGATTAGTTAAAAAAACGTCCCTAGCCGGACGTTTTTTTTATACTGATTATTTAGGTATTTAAAGTTTCTTTAAATCGTCTAATTATATTTATATGGAAGATATATACGCAATTGAATTTTTATGCGTTAAAAAGAAACCGGGAACTCTATTATTATTTTAGATAATTGATATATTTACCCGCGAAGAACAGACCTATAAATCTATTTTTATGAACAGATATTTTCTACTGATTATTATTAGCATTTTTTGCGTGTCTTTTACTCAGGCCCAGGAGTATAGTTTTGGGATAAAAGGTGGTGGTAATTATGTCATGGGAGGCGAATTAACCGGACTTGATTCTGGGGAAGGATTTAACTCAGATACCTTTAATGCTGAATCGCAGTTTGGTTTTCACGCCGGTATATTTTTTGAATTGAATTTCGATAAATTCTTCGTTCGTCCTGAAATAATTTACAATTCTATGGAAACTGTATTTCCCTTTCCAAATCAGAATTCTACCTATGCTGTAGAAAAATTAAGTATTCCATTATTATTTGGCTATAATATATGGGGCCCTGTAGATGTTTATGCCGGACCTGCATACCAGAATATAATGAATGCAACTCTTGAGGGTACCGAGCCATTAAATCAAACTATTGTAGCACAAAATACTCCACTCGCGGCTCAGGCTGGAATAAAGGTGGGGTTTGGAAGATTTGAAATTGATCTTCGTTATGATAGAAGTTTAGCTTCAGCAGAAATTCAAGATGTAGATATTAATAATGGAGATTACGGTGTAAACCGGGCAGAATTTACAGACACCAGGTTAAATCAATTCCTGCTTAGCCTTAGCTTTAAAATTGGCGATAGTGAATCTAATACCGGGCGAAGAAGAGGTAGAGGATGTTATTTCTAACCGAAAAGTAAAAAGTAAATATCAAGCCTTAATTGTTAATTTTTCAATTAAGGCTTTTTTTATGAGGATAATCATAATATAAATGACTTAAAATCATTAAATTGATAGGTATATTTGCATGCCTAAATTTATTAAAATGAAAGACCTCTATTCCATAAAGCCAAAAAAGCGCAAACGTCTTATTTTATTGTTAAGTGCTTTTTTTGCGTTCTTGCTAATTACCGAATTTATTGAGAAAAGGAGTTTGAAAAGCATAGATCAGGATTTTTCTTCTCTTTATCAGGATCGTCTTCTACCTGCATCCCAAATTTATGAGCTTTCTGAAATTCTCCATGAAAAAAGAATGCTCTTTGAAGATATTAAGGACAATGGGGAGTATAATGCAGCTTTCAATTTAAACGAAATTACGACGTATAATTCTAAAATGGATCAGGTTTTACAAGATTATAGTCAAACCTATTTAGTAGAGCGGGAAGAGGTTTACTTTGAAGATTTTCAGAAGCATTATAAAGAGTACCTGGTTTTGGAAAACACCATTCTTGAAAATTTAAAGGAAGAAGATTTTACTACTGCCAGCTATCTAATTAATAAAAATGCGAACGATTATTTTAAAGTTTTAAACCTGGATTTGCATAATATTGCCAGCATTCAACCGGAAGTAGGACAACAATTAATGGCACATTATAAATCAAGTTCGGGAATCACTTCTTTACTCTACTATTTTAAAATTGCATTAACCATTTTAATCGGTGTTTTTGTACTTCGTCTTTTAGGTTTAGAAAAGCTATTACGTCAACCCAAACAGCAATTTGAGCTGAATTAATACTGAAAAAATTCAAAAAAAATAAACCCCATAATTTGATAATTATGGGGTTAAATTATTACCTGATTTTTAGTAATTAAATATCAAAACGATCTAAGTTCATAACCTTATCCCAGGCTTTCACAAAGTCTTTTACAAACTTTTCCTGTGAGTCGTCACACCCGTATACTTCTGCTAAAGCTCGAAGCTCAGAGTTTGATCCAAAAATAAGATCTACTCTTGTGCCGGTCCACTTTACTTTTTTACTGGTACGGTCGCTTCCTTCAAATTCGGTTTGAGAATCTGATGTTGCTTTCCAGGTGGTTCGCATATCCAGAATGTTCTTAAAGAAATCGTTGGTTAACTGCCCTGGACGATCTGTAAAAACCCCGTGTTTTGAGCCGTCAAAGTTTGTATTTAAAACACGCATTCCGCCAACTAAAACAGTCATTTCTGGCGGGGTTAAGCTTAATAATTGAGCTCTGTCTACAAGCATTTCTTCAGCCGAAGCTGAAATATTATCCCTGTTTCTGGCATAATTTCGGAAACCGTCAGCATTAGGTTCTAAGGGTTCAAAAGCTTCCACATCGGTTTGCTCTGCCGTGGCATCGGTACGTCCCGGGGTAAATGGGACCCCAATATCAAAACCGGCATCTGCTGCAGCTTTCTTAATAGCCACGCAGCCTCCAAGTACAATAAGATCTGCAAGGGAAACCTTTTTGTTTCCGATTTGCGCTTCATTAAACTCTTTTTGAATATTTTCAAGCTTTGTGATTACCTGTTGCAATTGTGGCGGATTGTTAACCTCCCAGTGTCTTTGTGGTTCAAGCCTAATACGAGCACCATTGGCTCCCCCTCTTTTATCTGAATTTCGAAAAGTAGAGGCCGATCCCCAGGCGGTAGATACCAACTGCGATACCGTTAAACCTGAATTAAGGATTTTTTTCTTAAGTTCAGCTACGTCTTTATCATTAATTAATTCGTGATCTACTTTTGGTACAGGATCTTGCCAAATAAGCTCTTCTGAAGGAACTTCAGGGCCCAAATAGCGCGAAAGTGGTCCCATATCACGGTGGGTTAATTTATACCAGGCTTTAGAAAATGCTTCTGCAAATTCTTCAGGATTCTCGTAAAAATTTCTGGAAATCTTCTCGTATGCCTCATCTTCCTTTAAAGATAAATCGGTAGTTAGCATAAAAGGAGCGTGACTTTTAGAAGGATCGTGTGCATCTGGAATTGTACCGGCACCGGCATTATCTTTTGGTTTCCATTGGTAAGCGCCACCCGGTCCTTTAATGCATTCCCAGTCATATTTAAATAGGTTGTCAAAGAAGCTGTTGCTCCATTTGGTAGGAGTATTGGTCCAGGCTCCTTCAATTCCACTGGTAATAGTATCTTCAGCATTTCCTTTTCCCATACTGTTTTTCCAGCCTAATCCCATTTCTTCAATAGCGCTGCCTGCAGGTTCTGCACCAACATATTGCTCGGCGTCTCCGGCACCGTGGGTTTTTCCAAAAGTGTGGCCTCCGGCTATAAGTGCAACCGTTTCATAATCGTTCATCGCCATGCGTCCAAAAGTTTCGCGAATATCTTTAGCTGCCGCAACCGGATCGGGATTTCCGTTAGGTCCTTCCGGATTTACGTAAATGAGTCCCATGTGGGAAGCTCCTAACGGACTTTCCAATTCGTTATTTTCAGAATATCTTTCTTTATTTCCCAGCCATTCACCTTCTGAACCCCAATAGATGTCTTCTTCCGGTTCCCAAATGTCTTCGCGGCCACCACCAAATCCAAAGGTTTCTAATCCCATAGATTCCAGAGCACAGTTTCCGGTAAGGATCATAAGATCTGCCCAGGAAATTTTTCTTCCATATTTTTCTTTAATTGGCCATAGTAAAAGTCGGGCTTTATCCAGGTTAGCATTATCTGGCCAGCTATTTAATGGTGCAAATCGCTGTGAACCAGAGCTGGCACCTCCCCGACCATCACCTATACGGTAGGTTCCGGCACTATGCCAGGCCATACGTATAAAGAAAGGACCATAATGGCCATAATCTGCCGGCCACCATTCCTGGGAATCTTCCATTAACTTAAAAATATCTTTCTTTACAGCTTTTAGGTCCAGACTTTTAAATTCTTCTGCATAATTAAAATCTTCGTCCATAGGATTGGACAAATTGGAATGTTGTCTTAAAATTGAAAGGTTTAATTGGTTAGGCCACCAGTCACGGTTAGATGTTCCGCTTCCTGCGGTTTTATCAAGTGCGCCACCCATAAACGGGCAACGACTGGATTCGTTTACTTCCCATACCTTGTGATTATCGGGATGGTTTCTGTGATCGTTTTTTTCCATAATTTGGAGAGTTTTAAAGGATTAATAGGATAAAATTACTATAATTATTTCTTATGGAAATTTGTTTTTCATACTAAATAACTATAGTGGTTAAGTAAAAACTATAATATACTAAAAATGGCGAACATTTTGAATCATAAAGATGGCCTGAGCTTTTAGACCCTCGCTTCGTTTTTTGTTATTTTTAGGCTAATTTGATTGTGTTTTCTTTAACTATTTGTGCTATAAAGCTAATATTGAGCAAAATAACAGTCGGTTAACAATTTTTCTCGAATTGAATGACTAATTTCATAAGGAAACCAAAAACTAATGAAGAAATGAAAACACTAACCAACAATTTTTACAAACCAGTATTTGTATTTGTACTTTTGCTTTTTGCAAGCTGTGGAAGTATGCAAAATACTGAAGATGATCTTAGAAGTGATGCTAGTGATGCAAGAAATGAAATTAGGCAGAATCACGCTAACGCTTCTGAATTGCTAAATAGCTCTGCCGGTTACGCTATTTTTCCAAACGTGGGAAAGGGAGCTTATTTAATTGGAGGAGCTTCCGGTAATGGCGTTGTTTATAAAAACAATACTATTATAGGATATGCAGACCTTAAACAGGTAGATATTGGCTTGCAGGCTGGAGGAAAGGCTTTTATTGAAGTGCTTTTCTTTGAAACCGATGCCGATCTGGAAAGATTTAAAGAAGGAGATTACGAGCTTTCTGCAAATGCATCTGCCGTAATACTTGATAAAGGAGCTTCTCAAAGTATTGATTTTCAAGACGGAGTTGCCGTAGTTACCATTCCAAAAGGTGGAGCAATGGCAGGAGTTTCTGTAGGAGGGCAGCGTTTTTCCTTTCAACCTAGATAGAAAATAATTATTTTAAATATGAAAGCGGCTTTAGAAGCCGCTTTTTTGTTTTATACCCTAATTTTTAAAAGGTATTTTACTTTACTACATCAAACTTAACCCAAATTCATTTAGCTTAATAAATCCCCTTATCTTTGCTAAAAGAATCCTGTTTAAGATGATACCTGAAAGTATTTCTGTAGAAGAGAAATTGCAAGAGCGAATTAAAGAACTCTCCTGTCTTTATCAGGTTTCATCGGCTATAAGGGAGTTTGAGGGTTCTTATGAAGCTACTTTAGAATCTATTGTGAAAATTCTTAAAAATGCCTGGCGTTTTCCAGAATTGGCTACTGTAGAGATACAATGTGAATCGTATCATTTGAGTTCTAATCCAATTCCAAAAGAAGGTTATTCTCAAAAAAGTATTATTAAAATTTCTGAAAATGAAATAGGTTTCATAAAAGTACATTATCCGGCCTCAGATTTATCTAAAGCGCATTTTTTGGTGGAAGAACAGCGACTTTTAGATAAAATAGCCGATGAAATTGCGCTGTTTTTTGAACGCCAAAATATTAAAATACAGGAAGAACATTTAAAACAAACCGCTGCAAGAAATGACCGGTTGGCTATTCTGGGAGAAATTACCGCGGGAATAGCGCACGAGCTTAATACTCCGTTAGGTAATATTTTAGGTTTTGCTGAATTTATTGAAGAAAAAACGGCTGAAAAGCAAACAAAACGAGATGCGCAAAAGATCCTTAATTCAGCAATTTATTCTAGGGAAGTTGTAAAAAAGCTTATGTTTTTCTCCTGTGATATGCCGCAAGACATTAAAAAAATTAAGGTGAAACCCATTATTACCCAGGCGCTTTCGCTTTTAAAACCTAATTTTAAAAAAGCTAATATTCGGTTTAAATTTAATATTCAGGATCCTGCTTTAAAAGCACAGGTAGACCCTATACAATTAACCCAGGTATTTTTTAATTTAGTGATTAATGCGATTTATTATTCTCCGGAAAATTCCAAAATTGTTATTTCCATTAATAATAACGAAACACATTATACTATTGAAATTGCCGATGAAGGAAAAGGAATTGCTCCTGAAGTGAAAGATAAAATTTTTGAACCTTTTTATACTACAAAACCACTGGGGGAAGGTTCCGGTCTTGGATTAAGTGTGGTTCACGGGATAATTAAAAGTCATAAAGGAGAAATTAGCATTGCCGATAACATTCCAAAAGGAACTATTTTTAAAATAAAATTACCATTGAATTTCTAATATGTCTATACGCAAAGAAAACTTACTTATTGTAGATGACGATTATGATATGCTTGAAGTACTGGACCGCCACCTAAAACAGGAGAATTACCATACTTACAAGGCTGGTTCGGTGATGGAAGCTATAGATATTTTAAAGCATAGCAGTATAGATTTATTGATCACCGATTTACAAATGCCGGGAATGAACGGAATGGAATTGGTGAAATATGTAGACGATCATTATCCTGAAATTCCTAAACTTGTAATTACCGGCTATCCTTCTATAGATAATGCACTTACCGCAATAAAATCTGGTGCTTTAGATTATTTGCCTAAACCATTTACTAAAAACGAGTTACTTACTTCAGTTAAAAAATCTTTAGTCAACCGTACATCAACGAAAAAAACCGCTTCTTCACCCGAAATTAGAAATAATTATGGCGGAATGGTTGGCTCTTCAGCAAAATTTGAAGAGTTGGTAGATATTATAGAAAGAGTGAAAAATAACCGTGCTACAATTTTAATAAGAGGAGAGAGTGGTACCGGGAAAGAACTGGTGGCACGGGCAATTCATTATAAAGGTTCTTTTGCTCAAAATCCATTTATTGCAGTTAACTGTGGTGCTATTCCCGAGAATTTACTGGAATCAGAATTATTTGGTTCTACTAAAGGAGCTTATACAGGTGCTTCAGAAACCCGCGAAGGTTACTTCCAGGCTGCTAATGGCGGTACTATTTTTTTAGATGAAATTGGTACAGCCTCACTGGCGGTTCAGGTTAGGTTATTGCGTGTGCTTCAGGAAAAAGAAGTAAGAAAACTGGGCGGTAGAAATTCAGAAAAAATCCAGGTTCGGGTAATTGCTGCAACAAACAGCGATTTAAGGGAAATGGTAGAAAGAGGAACTTTCAGGGAAGATCTTTACTATCGTTTAAATGTGGTAGATATTCTTACCCCGCCTTTACGGGAAAGAAAAGAAGATATTGTTCCCCTTACCAAAACTTTTCTGGATAAATACCAACAGGATTATGGCAAAACCGGTTTAAAATTATCAGATAAAACTGTTGAGATTTTAAAGCGTTACAATTGGCCGGGGAATATTAGGGAATTAGAAAACGTGATTCAACGAGCCATAATTATGAGTGAAGATGAAATTCTTCCGCAAGACCTACCTGCTTCGGTAAAATACCAGGTCCCGGCTGTAGATGAAGAATTAGTTGCCTTAAAAGAAGTAGAAAAAAAGCATATTTTAAAAGTTCTTGCAGCGGTAGATCAAAACAAATCTAAAGCAGCAGAAATCCTTCAAATAGACCGTAAAACCTTACGGGAAAAGATTAAATAAGCTGCGGGTAATTATCTCCCACCCGGGTAATTTCTTTCCAATGCAGAAAATAATAGGAATTCAATTTTACTTCTTTGAGTTCTGATAATCAATACTTTAAAATATATATTCTCATTTTTTAATTTTTTGGGCACAGCTTTAGCTTTAGTGTATTCCAAAATACAGATTCTATGAATATAGTTGAAATGGAAAGACCGGCAGTTTTGGAAGAAAGTGAAAAGGAACTGAAGCATGCAGGTAGCGAACTCTTTAAAACGCTTTGCTTTAATTGCGATTTAAGGCACCACTGCAGCTGGAAAGATAACAGAAAAATGTATTGTGAACATTTTCAATAAAATTATAAAAGAATGATAGCAACAAAGTCAATGCCCAAACAAAGTATGTATGATACGGTTATTAAGCAGTTTAATAAAACAGCCGATATCATAGATCTAAATCCAAATATTAAGAAAATACTTGAAATTACCAATAACGAGATCGTGGTACATTTTCCCGTGAAAATGGATAATGGTAAAGTAGAGATTTTTACCGGTTACCGGGTGCAGCATAATAATGCCCTGGGACCATATAAAGGCGGCTTACGATACCACCCAACGGTAGATGTAGATGCAGCCAAAGCCCTGGCCATGTGGATGACCTGGAAAACCTCGTTGGCAGGTTTACCCTATGGAGGTGCTAAAGGAGGAATCCAGATAGATCCCCGTAATTATTCTGATGCAGAACTGGAACGTATTACCCGTAGGTTTACCTATGCATTAGGTGAAAATATAGGACCGGAACATGATATTCCTGCGCCAGATGTAAATACCAATGCGCAAACTATGGCCTGGATTGCAGATACTTATATGTCTACAATCTCTACTTCAGAACGTTCGCAAAATCAGCACGTGGTAACCGGGAAGCCGGTAGGCTCTGGCGGTTTGGAAGGCCGTGATCGTGCTACTGGTTTTGGGGTGTATTTAACCACTAAAGAACTTGTGAAATCTCGTGGAGAATCTCTAAAAGATAAAACCTTTATTGTGCAGGGATTTGGAAATGTAGGCTATTGGGCTTCCAAATTCTTAATTGAAGACGGTGCTAAAATGATTGCTGTACAGGATGCCCACGCCACATTGTATAATGAAGAAGGAATTTCAGTAGAAAAATTATTTGAACATTCAAGTCCAAGAAAAGGATCTATCCAGGGCTTTACTGACGCAAACGAAATGAATCCTGAAGATTTCTTTGGCCTGGAATGCGATATTCTAATTCCTGCTGCTCTGGGTAACCAGATTACCGGTGATAATGCTTTCAAAATAAAAGCTTCAATAGTTGCTGAAGGTGCTAATGGACCTACAAACGAAGAAGGTGAAGCGATTCTTTTGGAGAAAGGAATCACCATTATACCCGATATTTTATGTAATTCTGGAGGTGTGATTGGTAGTTATTTTGAATGGCTGCAAAACCGTAATGGTGAATTATGGGAGCTTGATGAAGTAATGCAGAAATTAGAGAAAAAATTGCTTCAGGTGTTTAAGAAAGTTGAAAAAGAAGTTGAAGAACGAAAAACCGACTGGCGAACTGCTGCTTATATTCTGGCTATTTCCAGGATTGAGACGGCCTATAACCAGCGAGGTATTTTTCCTTAATTAATTGTTGTGAAGAAATGAAATATGATGTCATTATAATTGAAAAGGTAGAATATGAGCTTTTAAAACGTATAGTTTCCATGGCGCAATATTATAAAGATAGTACCTACCGTGCGTCTATAGAAAAGCTAAAGAACGAACTTGAATTTGCTAAAATTGTGAGTGAAAAAAATATGCCCGAAGATGTGGTGAGATTCAACTCTAAAGTTGAAATAGCTACTCCTTTTGGTATTAATAGAACATACCAAATTGTTACTCCAGATCATAGCAATATTAAAGAAAATAAGATTTCTATTCTTGCTCCTATGGGTCTGGCCTTATTTGGCTATGCCCAGGGAGATAAGGTAGAATGGGAATTCCCAACTGGTAAGAACGCTATTGATATTATAAAAGTAGAACAGATGGTAAGGGAAATGAAAATGCAAAAATAAAGGAAGATGAGGGAAAAATTTCAGGAACATCATAATGATGAGGAAATACAAATTTTAAGTATCCAAACTGAATCAGAAGACTGGGAAGAACACCTAATTTATATAAGTGAGGAAATTAATTTCTTCAGCAATATTTTGAAATCAGGTTTAAAAGAAACTATTAAGGTAGAAATAAACCAGGAAGATGCTTCTTACTTAAAGAAACAACTGGAGTTAATAAATAAGGCCAATGAGTTTCATTTAACCACCTTCTTTGATTATAAAAATAAATTGGAGGGATTAAAAGAATGTGACGATGTGCAGTGTGAAAACTTTTATTTAAAAGATCACCTGGTTTTTAAAACCACACTTAGAAAACATTTTAAAGATTTTCGACAGCTTAAAGTTTTGATATTTAAATTCTTAAAAGTTAGTTTCAACTAGTTTTTAAATTTGACTGTGTTTGGTTGACTAATGTGGGGCGATTTTTAATCGCCCCTTTTTTGTTTTTAAAAATGAATAGTAGCCTCTACTACTCAGAATTAGATTCATTTTAAAATACAGAAATATTTTATTAAAAATTACCGTAAAACTTCACTCCATATATTTAATTTAAATACCTTATTAACAGTGGCTTAAGCAGTTCTGTTTCAGTTGATCCCCTTCCTTATGATTGGGGTCATAAAATAAGATTGACTTCTCGGGTAATTTTACCACCGAAATCAAAATCTATAACTATGAAATTAATTGTAAAAATAGGATTGGCTGTAGCGCTGGTATTTTCTTTTGTGGCTTGTGGCAATTCTGAAAAAGACGAAAAAGAAAGCCTACGCCTGGACGATTACTCTTCACAACCAAAAGAAAAAGAAACTGAAACCACAGAAGCTGCCGCAGATTCGGGAGACGATTTATCTAATAAAGGAATTGGCCCGGTAAAATCTTTGGATTTGCCAGAAAGCATTAATTCTGATATGGCAGCCAATGGAGCCAGTATCTTTAAGAATATGTGTTCTGCCTGCCATAAAATGGATAAGAAATTTGTTGGTCCGGCTATAGAAGGTGTAACCGAAAGAAGATCACCAGAATGGATTATGAATATGATTCTTAATCCCGAAGAGATGATTAAAAAAGATCCTATCGCCAAAAGATTAATGGTAGAGTCTAATATGGCAATTATGGCCAATCAGGGACTGGAAGAAGATCAGGCCAGGGCTATTGTAGAATATTTTAGACAGTATGATGCCGAAAACTGATGATACTCATAAAAACCTATAAACCTACACTTTAGTTTTGAACCATATTTGAAATAATACCTAATCATATGAAAACAATCACAAATTTTATCGCCGTATTTGCACTTGCCGCAATCTTTACATCCTGTAACCAGAATGATGAAGGAGGGAAATCGGGTGCTATGGCTTCCAGCGCTGCAGAAAAAGTTTATGTTAGCCCTGGAGAACACGACGAATACTACGCTTTCCTTTCTGGAGGTTACAGTGGGAACCTAACCGTTTACGGGCTTCCATCTGGAAGGATGCTAAAAGAAATTCCTGTATTTTCTCAGTTTCCTACCAATGGGTATGGTTATTCCGAAGAAACTAAAGATATGCTAAAAACCTCGTTTGGTATGGTGCCGTGGGGAGATTCTCACCACCCCGATATTTCTCAAACTAACGGGGAAATAGATGGAAGGTGGATTTTTATAAATGAGAACAACACCCCCAGGATTGCCAGAATAAGTCTGGAAACTTTTGAAACCGAAGAGATTATTGAGATCCCACACAGTGCGGGTAACCACTCTTCTTCTTATGTTACCGAAAACACCGAATATGTGGTGGCCGGTACACGATTTTCAGTGCCTTATCCTCAAAAAGACATGCCTATAGATGAAATGAAAGGAAATTTTAGAGGGCCCTTAACTTTTATTGCAGTAGGCGATGATGGCCATATGGAAATTGACTTTCAAATAGATATGCCCGGCTTTAACTATGATCTTTCTCACCCAGGGCGTGGGGAATCTCACGGTTGGTTCTTCTTTACTACGTATAATACCGAAGAATCACATACTATGCAGGAAGTAAATGCTTCGCAAAACGATAAGGATTTTATTGCTGCAGTTAACTGGAAGAAAATAAGCGAATATGTAGAAAATGGAGGCGGGGAAACTATGGATGCTGAGTATGTTCATAATGTGTTTGACCACGATACTCAAACTACTATTTCTACCACCAAAAACGAAGTGCTTAGAGTAGATCCTCGTGATATACCCGGTGCAGTATATTTTATGCCAACTCCCAAATCTCCTCACGGTTGTGATGTAGATCCTTCAGGAGAATATATTATTGGAAACGGAAAACTTTCCAGTGACCTTACCGTGCATTCATTCAGTAAAATGCTTGATGCTATTGAAAATGAAGAATTTGATGGAGATGCTTACGGAATTCCAGTACTTAATTTCGAGTCTACCTTAGCAGGAACCGTTAAGGAAGCAGGTTTAGGCCCATTGCACACCGAATTTGATGATAAAGGAAATGCTTATACTACATTCTTTATCTCTTCTGAAGTTGTAAAATGGAAATTAGATACCTGGGAAGTTGTAGATAGACAGCCTAGTTATTACTCTGTAGGTCACTTAATGATTTCTGGAGGAAACTCAAGAAAACCAGATGGAAAATATATGATTTCCTTAAACAAAATTACCAAAGACAGGTATTTACCAACCGGCCCCGAGCTAGAACACTCTGCGCAGTTGTTTGATATTTCAGGTGATAAAATGGAGTTGTTACTTGATTTTCCAACACACGGTGAGCCGCATTACGCAGCTGCCATTAAAGCCGATAAAATCAAAGAAAATTCAAAAAAGATTTATCGTTTAGATGAGAATAATCACAAGTATGCCGCTGTTAATGAAAGTGAAACCAAAATGGTTCGTGAGGGCAATGAAGTTCACGTGTATATGACCACGGTAAGAAGCCACTTTGCTCCAGATAACCTTGAAGGTATTCACGTGGGAGATAAAGTATATTTCCACGTAACCAACTTAGAGCAGGATTTTGATGTACCTCACGGTTTCGCAGTAATTGGAGCTAATACTTCAGAGCTTTTAATAATGCCCGGACAAACAAAAACCATTACCTGGGAACCTAAGAAACCCGGTGTATGGCCATTCTATTGTACCGACTTCTGTTCTGCACTTCACCAGGAAATGCAGGGTTACATAAGAGTTTCTGCAGAAGGAGCTAATACCCCGATGAAATGGGGCTTAGATGACGAATATACAAGTAACTAGTTAAAGGTTGTTTTTAGATTGAAAAAGGAGGGTGGCGGCCAGTTGTTTGCGCCCTCCTTTATTTTTTAAAGACTTTCTAAGACAATACTTTTTTATAGCCTCCCAAATCTGTTTAATAATACATAAGCATATGAAACGATCTGCAATTTTAATGATATTGGGCTCACTTCTCTTGTTAGGCCTGTTTTATTTTCCTTTATGGAATATTCAACTTGGCGCACCCCAATACCCCGATCCTATGGGAATGGATATTTTTATTAGCGGGATAGAAGGAGAAGAAGAATTTGATATTCAGAATATAGACGGGGTAAATCATTATATAGGAATGAAGAAAATTCCAAAGCCGGCTGAAATGTGGGAGTTCCGGGTTTTTCCCATAGTCATTGCGGGTATGGCGATATTAGGAGTTCTCTTAGGTGCTTTAGGATTTTTTAAAAAAATCCCCGCTTCCTGGTTTTTAGGTTGGTTTATCTTAATGCTTGTTCTTGGTTTGCTGGGAATGTACGATTTCAATAATTGGTTGTTAGATTATGGTACAGATCTGGATCCTAAGGCAATTATAAAATTAACCGATTCTGAGGGAAATCCTATAAACTATAAACCACCATTATTCGGTACTCAAAAAATTCTGAACTTTACGGCTCATTCGTATCCCAGAACCGGTGCTTATCTAATGTTTATTGGAATGTCTTTAACTTTGGTAGCCTGGTGGATTCGAAAAAAAGCTTTAAAAACTATTAAATAATGAAATTTTCATTTTACATATTAACCATAGTATTTGTTTTTTCGGCCTGTAATTTTGAGCCCGAACCAATCAATTATGGTGAAGACAATTGCCATTTTTGTCAAATGACTATTGTAGAGCAGGCTTATTCGGCACAAATGGTGACCGATAAAGGAAAACAATATAAGTATGATGCTATAGAATGTTTGGTTAATGATATGAACCAGAGAGAATACCAAACCTCCTTTCTTCTAGTATCTAATTACGATAAACCCGGTAAAATGCTTCCGGTTTCTGAAGCCGAATTTGTGCAAAATGATAGCTTAAGAAGCCCAATGGGCGCAAACCTTGCAGCTGTGAAAAAAGAGAGTCGGGATAGCGATGAACTTCAAGATTGGGAAGAATTGAAAAATAATTTTAAGTAATTTATAATGAAAGCTGTGCTCTTCATCTTCCTTTCTTTTATTAGTTTCAGCTTTTACGCTACAGAAATTACGGTTTGTGAAACCTGTGAAATCAAATCTATCAAAAACGCGGTTGAAGTTGCGAAATCTGGGGACACCATTAGGGTAAAACCCGGTGTTTACAAAGAAAATGATATTGTTATAAGTGATAAATCTTTAACCCTAATTGGCGAAGATTTCCCGGTTATTGATGCTGAAATGCAAGGCACGGCAATTAGTTTTAGGGCTGATGCATTTACAATTGAAGGCTTTAAAATCATCAATATAGGGAGAAGTCATACCAGCGATTTTTCCGCAATTTTAGTAAGTAATTCCACTAATTTTGAAGTTAAGAATAACCGTTTTGATAATATTTTCTTCGGAATTTTAATAGAACGTTCTAATAACGGACGTATTGTTGGTAACAAGGTAACCGGGAAAGCAACCAGCCAGGCTCATTCCGGCAATGCTATTCATCTTTGGAAAACTTCAGAAATGCATATTGAAGATAATCACCTGGAAGGCGTTCGCGACGGAATTTACCTGGAATTTACAGACGATACCGAAATTATAAATAATGTATGTAAGAATAATTTAAGATACGGGCTGCATTTTATGTTTTCTGATGGTAATACCTATTCCGGGAATCTTTTTGAAAACAATGGAGCAGGAGTAGCGGTAATGTATTCAAAAGAAATTTTAATGTACCGCAATACCTTTAAAAACAACTGGGGAAGCGCTTCTTACGGTTTGTTGCTGAAGGACATAACAGACTCTGAATTAAAACAGAATACTTTTGAAGAAAATACCGTTGGCATTAGCGCCGATAATACCAACCGGATAAATTATTTAGAAAACGATTTTAAAAGTAACGGCTATGCTGTAAAAATTAGAGGAGGCTGCTACAATAACGTTTTTAAGCGAAATAATTTTTTATATAATTCTTTTGATCTTACCTATACTGGGCATAGTAACGGGAATACTTTTAACGGGAATTATTGGAGCAATTATTCCGGCTACGATCTTGATAAAAACAATTTTGGAGATATCCCTTACAGGCCGGTGAGTTTATTTTCTTATTTAGTAGATAAAACGCCTGAAAGTATTGTAATGCTTAGAAGCCTGTTTATAGACCTGATTGAATTTTCAGAAAAAGTTTCTCCCATTTTTACACCGGCCAATGTGCTGGACGAACAACCTTATATTAGAAAAATACAATGGTAACGGTAACAAATCTTCATAAACGTTTTGGATCCCAAAAGGTTTTAAACGGCTTAAACCTAGAGACCAATGTCCCGGGAATAATTGCGGTGCTTGGCCCCAATGGTTCAGGAAAAACCACGCTTATTAAAAGCTTGCTGGGTATGGTAATTCCGCAAAAAGGAGAAATCGCTGTAAATGGTAAGAAAATTCGCCGGCAAAGTGACTACCGGCAGGAGATTGATTATCTACCGCAAATTGCCAATTTTCCTGGCAACCTTACCGTAAAAGAATTGATTGGAATGATCAAGGATCTAAGGGGAAAACCTGCCCGGGATAAAGAACTAATTGCTTTTTTTGGTATAGAAAATTTCCTGGATAAAAAACTGAGTAAACTTTCTGGTGGTACCCGCCAAAAAGTGAATATCGTACTGTGTTTTATGTTTGATAGTCCGTTGATAATTTTAGATGAACCTACCTCAGGGCTGGATCCTGCTTCTTTAATAATACTCAGAGAGTTATTGCAAAAGGAAAAAGCAGCCGGAAAAACAATAATTATTACTTCTCACATTATGAATTTCGTAGAAGAAACAGCTGATAGAATCTTATTCTTGTTAGAAGGCGTAATTTATTTTAACGGTAGTATTACCGAGCTAAAAACACAAACCGGTCAGGATGATCTTGAACACGCTATTGCTCAAATTTTAACCTAAGCCTTATGTTTAAAATTCTTAAATACAGTTTTTTTGATCTTTTTAGAAGTCGGTGGAGCTTTGTTTATTTCTTCTTCTATCTGTTATTAGGTTTGGTGTTATTGTTTTTAAACAACGACCTTTCTAATGCGATCATTACCTTAATGAATGTTATTATTGTTCTGGTACCGCTTATTGGGACTATTTTTGGGATTATGTATTTTTATAATTCCCGGGAATTTACCGAGCTGCTCCTGGCGCAACCCATAGCCCGTAAACATATTTTTTTAGGGCAATATTTAGGCGTGGCAATATCGTTGGCTCTTAGCCTGGTTTTGGGGCTGGGAATTCCTTTTATAATTTATGGCTTATTTGAATCTTCAGCCATTTGGGATTTCCTTTCTTTATTGGTAGTGGGTTCTTTTCTAACTTTTATTTTTACCGCACTTTCCTTTGGAATTGCTCTCAGGTTTGAGAATAAAATTAAAGGTTTCGGGATGGCAATTTTAATGTGGCTTTTCCTGGCAATTATTTACGACGGAATTTTCCTTTTACTTTTAATGTATTTCCAGGAATATCCTTTAGAAGATTTTGCCTTGGCTGCAAGTGTACTAAATCCTATAGATTTAAGCCGAACCTTAATTTTACTAAAATTAGATATTTCAGCACTTTTAGGATATACCGGTGCAGTGTTTAAATCATTTTTCGGAACAACTAAAGGGAGTATAATAAGTTTTGGTGTGTTGCTGGCCTGGGTAATTCTACCGGTTTGGGGAATGCTGCGCCTGGCTTCAAAAAAAGATTTTTAACCGAATTAACGATAAACTTTTCCGCTTCTAATTTTTAGTTCGCCTTTTTTCTCCAGGCCTTTCATAGCCCTAATAACGGTTTCTACGCGCAGTCCGGTTAAATCGGCTATCTGTTGGCGGGTCAGGTTTACTTTAAATTTAAACTGCCCTTCAATTTGATGCACGTAACGCTTTAGATAATCCAGGATTCTGATTATTCGATGCTCCGGGTCCTGGCTCGAAATTTCGGAAACCATAATCGCTTTGTAAAAAAGCCTTTCAGCCAAGGTGCGGGTGAGTTTTAGGTGGGTTTCGGGATGCTTTGTAAGTAGCTCCAGGAAATTTAGTTTTGGTAGTTTTAAAACTTCAGAGGTTTTTATGGCTTCGGCATTGGCAGGATATTTCACATCGGCCAGCAAGGGTGGTTCGCCAAAAGTTTGGCCGTCAGTAAACATTCCCTGTATAAACTCCTTTCCGTCGGCGTTATAATTGTTCATCTTGATCTCCCCGGAAATAATTTGAAAGAAATTAAGTGCAATTTCGCCTTCCCTAAAAAGTTGATCGCCTTTATGGTAGGTTTCTCTTGAAGCTCCAAATTCCAGTAAAATATTTTCCGCAACCATATTTTAAATTTTAATCAAAGCAAACTTATAAAAAACAAGGAAACCATAGGTTAATGTGGTCAAAATTTGAGATAGTTGGTGACAGGTAGTAACAGCCTAAGACGTGTGATCACTTACATTTCTATTGAAATCTTTACTTTTCCTCCGAGCCCTTTTTCCACGATATCGTAGAGAGTTTTTAAAGTTAAATTACTGCCGTTGTTTTCTACCCGGGAAATATATGTGCGTTTCTTGTCAATTAATTCTGCTAATTGGTCTTGGGTAAGGTTTTTTTCTTCCCTCGCTTTTCTTAGTAAAAGACCTATTTTAAAAGATTCAAAATCCCTGTCTAATTCATCTCTTCTTGGAGTTCCTTTCTCTCCGTAAACTTCATTTTTTATTGTTTTCCAGTCTTTTGCATCCATCATTTTTTCTTTTTATCTAAGTAATACGATTTCATTAATTTTAAAGCTTTGTCTATTTCTCTTTTCGGAGTTTTCTGTGTTTTTTTAGTGAAACCATTTAGTAAAATCACTAATTTTCCTTTGTCGAAAAAACAGAAAACCCGCCAAATATCAGAGCCTAATTTTATGCGTGCTTCGTAAAGCCCGTTTGTCTCTTTTAGAGCTTTTAAATAATGTGATGGAATGCGGTCAAATGTTTCTATAGCTTCAATTAATTTATAGATTTTATCCTGAACTTTTATAGGTTGTTTGCTCAGGAAATCTTGAAAATAATTCTTGTATGCTATTACTTTTCTAATTTTTCCACCAATACAAATGTAACTTAAAAGTTACTATTTTCAAAATAGATATAAATCATCGTAAACTACCTCGGAGCATTTAAATCTCGATTATCGAGGAAAGAAAATTAATTATTCTTGAGGCGGCCTTTTCAACAAATTCACTCCTAAAATCCATCCCACGGCAATAGGCATTAAGGCACTTACTAAAACCAGTAAAAGAAAGTAATTACCAAAAAAAGGCAGTCCTAACCAAAGTACCAGGCCCTTGTAGAAAATTAGTGCTTCTGAAATTAGAAAACCGCTGAGGTAAAGGTAAAAAGCATTTTTCGGGATTCGAATTAGCTTGAACCAGTTTAGGAAAGCGAATAAAGCCAGGGAAACAAAACCCAGGAAAACCCAGTGCAAATAGCCAATTACAAAGTCAAGATTATTAAAAGCCAAATCGGCGAAGAAGGGTATGGCGCTAAGGCTTTGCATTAAAATTTTACCGACTAACAATATGCCTGAAATCATTAAAAGTCGATAACTAAATGAACTTAATCCTGTTTTTAGAAGATTTCTATTCCGCAGTATAAAGGCGAAAAACTGGTAAAAAGCGATGAGGAGTAAAATCACTCCGAGCCCACCCATTAGATAAAATATTAACGGTGGGTTGGTCCAGTAAGTGGAAAGAAAAAAGCTTAAAATAACGCCGGAATTCAGCAACAGGAAAAACCGTTTAAATTTCTTTCTGCCAAAATCTATATTTAATTTTTGAAAGAGATAAAATAAAATTCCCAGTAAGGCCACTAAAAACCAGGCATTATACTGAAAATGCAAATAGAAATATACAGCGAGTTTATACCAAATTGAGGTATTGCCCAGGGTACTCATAATCCCTCCAAGCGCCCAGGGTCCTATGCTGGAAATTACCATATACCATAAGGCTGCTTTTATAAGTTTAAAGCTTTTAGTTGTACTATGCTTCTTTGGAATATTGCGGAGCACAAAGCCTGCATAAAAATAGGAGCAGATTAGGAAAAGTGTTGAAAAAATTATGGAAATCACCGCATAGCCCTGGAAGGGAAAACTAAACAACATTCCTAACAAACTAATATTTGTAGCCAGGAAAATATAGATGTATTTTCTTGAAAGTTCAGTTTTATGAAAAAACAATCTATAAATAATGCCGGTTAAAGCGAGATACACCCAACCCAATAAAGCAATATGGGAATGCGTGTGAAGAATGTATTTATAATTCCCGGGAACCGGGGTTACGTAAAATAATCTCAGGAAAATTCCCAGCAAAGCGGCCAGGAAAAAATAGGCGATAGCTATTTTGTGATGAGCTTTTAAATCCAAACGCAACATAGGCCGAAAGATACTAAAAAGAAAAGAAGTTAACTTAAAAATTGAACTAGGAACACCATACCGAGTAAGGTTAAGCAATCACTCCCGGTTTGAGTAAAATTTATAGATTGCTGCTCCCGGTAAAAATCGGGATTACAATGAGGGTTATGGCTGTATTGTTACAATTATTAGCAAAAATTAACCCCGTAACATTGCTGCTACGGGGTTTCATCAACACAATTAAAACATTCTAAAATAAAAAACTAAATCTACCCTGGCATGGGGATTCCAGGATATAACAACCTTTAACTGTTTAAACTGCGTTCAAGCTCAATGGCCTTAGGGAAAAGTATATTGTTTTCTAAATGCACGTGGTGATGCAGGTCGGTTTCAAATTCTTCCAGTTTTGCATAAAATGCCCTGTAGGTATTACAAGCCCATTCAGGATAATTGTAATTATCGCTTAATTCTGAAATTTCTTTAAAAATGGCACCGGCATCATCGTGCTCAGTTTCCATCATTTTAATAGGATTATCAATTTTTCCAAATTGCGGTTTTGGTGCCGGTGTTCCTTCTTCCTCGGCTCTTACCAGTTTCTTGATAAATGGAAATAGAATAAGTTCTTCTTTCTTTAAATGGGCGCTTAATTCCTGGGCAACTTCGGTAAATAATTGCTGAATTCTTATAAGTTCTGGTCTTTCGTGGCCGTGCACTTTGGCAACACGCGCCGCATATTGAATAAGTAATGGGATATTTTCTTCTACATACTGGTGATGTACGTTTATAATATGGTCGGTTAAGAAATCCAGTTTCCAGTTTTTGTAATCGTAACCGGGAGTGGTAACCGTGGCTGTTTCCTCTAATTCTTTCTTCAGTACCTCAAGGCTCACATTAGCTTTTGTCGCAGCCTGGGCTAAACTAATTCCGCCACCGCAACAAAAATCGATCCCGTGTTTTTTAAACAGGTGCGCGTTTTTAATATTTTCGGTAACATAATCGGCTACGGTTTTTACAGTTTCGGTATTCATAATAATAACTTTAAGTTGAACAATATTTCTCTACAAATATCTGCCTTGACTTCCTGCTATTTTATGAGTCTGGTCATAAGCCTAAAAATTGCCCGATAAACGCAATTTAAACCTTCCTGAATTCGTGGTAGGAGTTGCTGAAAATCCCCAAAAAACCGATTAAAAATTCAACTTAAAAATTTGTGCGCTTAACCCTGGTGCGGAAGATGCGTATTGCATTTCAACTTAAAAAAATATGAATTAATTTACCCAAACCATTCTTCGGCTTCGCGTTCTTCCACTTCTTCACCGGTATTCAGGTCTAAACGGGTAATGTTCTTTTTGGTGTTTAAATACCGGTTCACAATCCTATCGGCATAACTGGAATTTGTTTGCGGTACCAGGTAATCTTCAAATTGTTCGGGACCATTAAAATCATCAGAATTTTCTACAAATCCGTAGCCGGCATAGCGACCTTTCTTGAGGTAGATAAAAGATTTTTCAGCTTTAGTTCTTCCTTTTTCTACCAGCAAACAGGAATTTTCATATTGCTGAATATACTCTACCGCCTTAGAAACCCGCTGGTTGTATTCTTCTTTATCAATTTCGCCTTTGCACATCCCGCTGCAACTGGTTATTTTATAATGACTGCATTGTGATACACCGGTTTGCAAGCCGCAATACCGCGGGCATAAATCAAATTCCTGGCAAATATTTTCCAGGAATTTTATGGCTTCCTCTCGCGTGTAAAACTTCATCCAGCTTACCGGCGAGACTTTGTTTTTATGAATCACAAATTGCTCAATCCCTTTTTGGTTGTGGTAGGAGGTAAGCGTATAAGGCCTGCTCACCTTTTTCTGGGCTTTATTGAATTCAGGGAAATATTTTAAAATTAAAGCAGATTCCCGTAAAAGTGCCAGCAATTCACTGCCGGTAAGTTCGTAGTCTATGCTGTAAGTGGCCTGCATCAGCTTATATTTCCGGTTAGATTTTTCCTGAAAATGAGATTTTATGCGGCTTTTAATATTTTTAGCTTTCCCTATATAAAGTGGAATCCCATCTTTATCTTTAAAGAAATAGACTCCGGTTGTAGCGGGTAATTTTTCGAAATCTGAATTTTTAAAATTGGGCGGAAGATAAGAAGCCGCCGTTCTTTGATTTAAAAATGCTTTAAAAACCTCATAATCGGGATCCAGGTCCAGGCAACGCTGAAAAAGCGTGACTGTAGCCTCACAATCGCCGCGCGCCCTGTGCCTATCTACGTGCGGAATATTTATAGAGGTGCAAATATTTCCCAGGCTATAAGAAAAAAGCCCCGGAATTAGTTTTTTGGCCAGCCGTACCGTACACAGGCGTTTTCTTTGAAATGGCAGTTCCAGATTATTAAATTCTGCCTTAATAATATTATAATCAAAATTCACATTGTGGGCCACAAACACACAATCTTTGGTGATTTTATCAATTTCAGAAGCTATTTCGGCGAATTTTGGTGCATCGGCCACCATTTTATCATTGATGTTGGTAAGCGTTTCAATGTATAGCGGAATCTCGGTCCCGGGATTTACCAGGGAGCTGTACTCGTCTATAACTTTTCCGTTTTGCACTACCAGCACGCAAATTTCGGTGATCTTATTGCCTTTAATGCCGCCGCCGGTGGTTTCAATATCGGTTATGGCAAATTTCACATCTTTCATGCGGCCAAATTATGATTATTTCTGAAAGTTTAAAAGGAAAAAATACTAAATAATGGAAATATTCCTTATCTGGTTAGGTTTCGTCAGGCTGAAGCCTAAAGAGATCTCCACTCCGTTCAACCAGACAAGGTTTGATGTTTCCCTGGTTCGTCATCCTGAACCCGGTTCAGGATCTAAAATGAAATAAGTATTAATATCCTGGACCCTGAAATAATCCCGAAGCTTCGGGACAGGGCGACGGTGTCAACTCTATTTTTCAAAAACCTAAACCTTTAAAAACCCGCGAAAACCCCTGGCGGCGTAATAAGATTCGGCGCCATTATGGTAAATAAAAACTTTTCCATATCTAAAATCTCCAAAAATGGCTCCACCAAGTTCTCTTATTTCGTTTGGTGTTTTGAGCCAACTGGAAGTTTTAGTGTCAAATTCTCCCAATTGCTGTAATTCTCGGTATTGCGCTTCATCTAAGATTTCAATACCTATCTCGGCAGCCAGGTCCCGGGCGCTGTTTTTTGGTTTAAATTTTTTCCTGGATTCCAGGGCTTCGCGATCGTAGCATAAACTTCTCCTGCCTTTGGGACTTTCTTTTGAGAAATCACAAAAAGTAAACTCGTTGGTGTTAGCATCGTAGCTAAACAAATTAGGTTCCCCGCCGGTTTCTTCCATCTCGTTTAAAACCCAAAGTTTCTCTGGCTCTGTCTTTAATTTTTCTTCAATTTTGGGCCATTCTAATTGCTTAAAGCGAGTTTTATGCTCCTCAAAACGGCTTTTTAGCATTTGAATTATTTCTTCTTCCCGGTCTTTTGAAAGTGATTTTTTATTACTCATCTTCGATAATATTTTCCTGCATTAATTTAATAATTATTTGCTTTAGGTAAATAAACTTATGATGCCTAAAAGATTTTCTCCGGGATTTTCTATAAAAATTTAATCTTCTTCTTATATTGTTAAAAATTTAACATCGGTAGTTGTTTTTAAATAACAACTATCAGAACAGCCATCCCTACAGGCTGTTTGTTTTATCAAAATCTCATATTTCTGAATTTTTTGGAATAAGCTTATTTTTTCCAAAGGCTTTTAAGACGTAATTTTCTGAGTGATACCCGGTGTTTTTGTACCGCGAGAATGGCTTTTAAAGGAAATGGGGATTGATTATATAATGAGTTAGCCACAAGAGAAAAACAGAAAAGCATGAAAAGAATAATTCTACTACTGACAATCATTTTTGCTCTTGGAGCATGTTCCGACGAGGAAAAAGAAGCTGAATTGGATAATCGAATTTCTGAGCTTGAAACTCAACTTGACGAGTGTAAAAATGGGTCGGACAAGCTTTTAGCAAAGGTCAAAATAGCGTTTGAGGAAGAAAACTTTGAAGAAGTGAAAACCATTTATTCCGATTTCCAAAATCGTCACCCAGAATCTCCAGAATTTAAAGAAGCTGAGTCAATCAATGACCAAGTCACAGAAATAGAAGAAAAGAGAAAAAAGGAAGCAGAACGAATTGCAGAAGAAAAACGCAAAGAAGCGGAACGAATTGCGGCCAAGGAAAAGGCAGATAAACTTAAAGCTCTCAACAAACTAAGAAAAAACTATGATGATGTTTCGGGAATAACTTGGTACAAACAGCCGTATTTTACACATTACACAAATACAAACTTGACTTCAATTTATATGGGTGAGAATGGCACAAATAGATGGTTAAGGTTACAGATGACGTATAAAGGTGATGATTGGATTTTCTTTGAACGTGCCTACTTATCTTATGACGGAAATACGAAAGAAATAGTCTTTAACAAATATGATGACAAAGAAACTGATCATAGTGGCGGTGGAGTTTGGGAATGGATTGACCTGACCGTAACTAAAGATGTAGAAATGTTTTTGAGAGAATTTGCTGAATCAAATAGTGCGAAAATGCGTCTGACAGGAAAATACACTAAGACAAGGACATTGACCTACAACGAAAGACGAGGAATTCTTGACGTATTAAACGGCTATGACGCAATAGAACAGGGGATAAAATAAAAAGCTTTGGCTGATACTGCCTATAGCAAATGCGGGTTGACTACTTAAAAATAATGAAGATTTTACAATTAAATAATTTTACGGTAGGTGGCCAGATAATCGCTTCGAAACTCGCCCCTAAGCTTATATTAGACCGTTATGCATAATTTAGGAAAAATAATACAGAACTAAAATAAAATTCTATGAATGGTGAAAAACTTCATGAAAATTTACATACATTTTTAAGGCATATTGAATCAATAAAAGACACTCTTCCCATGGTACTTTTACTGATAAATCCTTACCAAAAGAAAGCAAATGAAAAATTGATCAAGTTTCTAGAAAATAATGTTGAAGAAATTGATGATGAAGATGGAGAAAAAGTCATAGCGGTCAAATATGAAGAAACTAGAATATTCGAATCCTTATCCAAAAATTACGAAACTTCGTCCTTAGCTTCAAAGATAATTCCAGAAAGTTTATTCGTTTCTTTAATCTCTCAATATGATGCTTTTCTAAATAGACTTCTTAAAGCATTATATGATATTCGTCCTGAATATCTGAACAACTCAGAAAGAAATATTAGTTTTTCACAACTCGTAGAATTTAAATCTATAGGTGAAGCCAGAGAATATATAATTGAGAAGGAAATAGAAACCGTATTAAGAAAAAGTCATTCCGATCATTTCGAATATCTAGAAAGTAAGCTAGCAATTCCTTTAAGAAAAGATTTGCCTGTTTGGTCCACTTTTATAGAAATTACGGAAAGAAGAAACCTCTTAGTACATAATGATGGCAAAGTTTCAAATCAGTATTTTAAGGTTTGTAAAGAGAACAAATGTGTTTTAGAGGATATGAAATTAAACGATCGGCTTCGAGTAACTCCAGAATATTTTAAAAAAGCATATAGTTGCCTTTTTGAAATCTCTGTTAAATTAACTCATACTTTATGGAGAAAATTATTGAAGGACGATTTAGAAGAGGCAGATAAAAAGTTAAATGATATTTGTTATGATTTATTAAGTTCAAAACAATTTAATATCGCAGATATACTATTAGATTATGCGTGCAAACAGAAAAAACATCATAATGAAGCTTTGAGTAATATTTTTACGGTCAACAAATCATTATCAAAATACCTCCATAATAATAAAGAAAAAACAAATAGTATAATTAGTCAGAAAGATTGGAGTGCAAGCAGTGATAACTTCAAATTAGCCCATCTCGTTTTAACAGAGAATTATAAGGATTCTTATAAACTCATGAAAAAGATTGGTAATGATGGAGAGGTGGATAAAGAAAATTACATGACTTGGCCTTTATTCTCAGATCTAAGAAAAGAGAAAGGATTTAAAGATACATTCAAGGAAATTTTTGGTGAAGAATATACTGTACTGGAAATACCAAAAAAGCCTCTGCAAGAAGTTATTGAAGAACAGGTAGAAAAAAATCCTGATCTAAAACATAAGACTACTAAGAAAGCAAAAAAAGAGATTAACAAGTAGAACCATACATGCCACGGTTAATCGTCAATATTCGGCAGTGATAGCAGGAAAATGGTAACTGGACCAGCAAATCAATTATCATAGGAGTATTAATCGCCTTAGGAGCATAAATTAATAAAATGAAAAACATAAAACTACCTAATTTCTTTTTTACAGTAATAGCCATAATACTTGGAGCAGCTTTGTACAAACAATTTGATTTTGAAAATCTGAAGTTTGAACAACCGGCATTAGCAATTTTGTACGCTATTGTTCTTATATTTTCAATTTACGGTATAGTAAAGAACTACAAAAAACCAGTTGAAAAATAAAAAATGCACTAATCTTGGTTCTTAGCTAATATTGGATTTTCCGTAAAAGTGTAATTTTTAGAAACCAGGAAAGAAAATGCTTAGGGCGGCAGGTACGCGCCCCCCATCCCACATCTTGCGTAGAATGCTAACCACAAGTAAAAGAAATGCGAATAGCTTTAATCATACTGATTGGACTCAACGGAATCATCCATTTGATTGGGTTTTTCAAAGCATATCGCATAGGTGAATTTAATGCGATTTTACAACCAGTTTCAAAAATTTTTGGAATTTTTTGGTTCTTAATATTTCTGCTATTTGCTATTACCGTTGTTTTAATCCTGATTCATTCTAATTATTGGTGGTTAAGCGGTTTTTTAGCGGTGATTTTTTCCCAGGTTTTGATCTTCAACTATTGGTATGACGCAAAATTAGGGACATTCGCCAACCTAATTATATTATTAGCGGCAATTGTTGCCTATTCAGATTTCAACTTTAAGAATCTAGTCAAAAGAGAAAGAATAGCGCTATTTGAAAATTCTCAACTTATAACAGGGGAAATTGTAACCGAAAAGAGATTGCAGGACTTACCGCCAATCGTTCAAAAATGGTTGGCTAATAGCGGAATGCTAGGGAAACCATCAATTTCAAATGTTTATTTAGTTCAGGAGCTACAGCTGAAAATGAAACCCGAACAAATAGCTTGGAATAATGGTACGGCAGAACAATACTTTACCATTCAACCTCCGGCTTTCAATTGGAATATTAATACTGAAATGAATTCCATATTGAGCGTAGTAGGTAGAGACAAATTTGAAGATGGTAAAGGCGAAATGACAATAAAACTTCTTTCACTTATTCCGGTTGCAAATGCAAAAAATGACGAAAAGGTAGACCAGGCGACTTTGCAGCGATATTTGGCGGAAACTGTTTGGTTTCCTTCAGCTTCCTTAAGTCAATATATAAAATGGGAGCCTATAGACGAGTATTCTGCGAGGGCAACCATGGAATATAAAGGGGCAAAAGGTTCAGGAGAATTTTATTTTGACGAACACGGAAATTTTAAAAAGTTTGTAGCGATGCGTTATCAAGATGCAAATGATACCGTACCTACCGTTTGGACTGTAACTGCCACCAAAACCGAAGAAATGAATGGAATAAGAATACCTGTTGAATGCGAAGCAAGTTGGGAATTGGAGAGTGGACCATGGCCTTGGTTAAAATTGAAAATCAATGACATTCAATACAACGTGAAAGAAATGCCGGTGGAAAATCCCGGCTAAGTTCCGAAGATGATTCTAATAAGATAGGAATTCGAAAAAATTGATTAAAATCCTCACACAACTAGTAATAACAAAAATTTACCCATAAATTATGATTTGGTTTAACCTCAAGAAACTGGAACGACTATTAATTCAAAATAAGATCACCGAATCAATTTCTTACCAGTATTTACTGGTTTTCCTCGTATTGATCACCTTATCCACAAATGCACCCGAAACTGATTTTTCACATTACGGCTGGGAGATCTCTTATATTATCCTGGAGTTATTAATCACCATTGTAGGAACCTATTTGGTATTTAAGGTAAATTCAGACGGAGAGAATCGCGATTTCCTAAAACGCTATTTTTCGCTCTCCTTTGTAAACGGACTTCGACTGGTAATATTCTACCTGGTTTTGAGGCTGATTTTTAAAATAATTATGTTTGTAATTCCGCTGGATCTTTGGCATAGTGTCAATGATTTCTTAGGAGAAGATGCCGGGGAATTTTTCTTCGATATTATTTTCTCTTTAATCTTTTACTGGTTGCTAATGAGCTCTTTTAGAAGAGTGAATACAGGAAGAATTGAGGAAAAAGTTGCAGTACAGCAGGAAGATTTAAAGTAGGCTTAAAATCTTTCGGTATTTTCCCGGCTTCAGCATTAAAAATCAGCATTTCTTAGCTTTATACTTTTATCGTGCTAATTGCCCTAATCACCTAAAGTATGATGAGCAGGGGCAAGTAAGTTTTCGATGCGATTTTTTAACAACCCCATTTATTTATCATCCAGCACATCTTCCCAATCCCAGCCATCTTTTTTGATATAACCCAACAATTTCCCCCGGCGTTTATTGAAATCTTCATCTTTGGGGATTCCGGGATCTTCTTCAAAATTCGCCTTTAATTCATCGGGTAAATCATTGAAATAATCAAAATCAGGCGGATCGTCTGCCAGCGAGGTATAACTTTCATGAAGCCTAACCGCAAGATTATCCATAGCTCCCCGTATAACGCGCCAGGTAAATGCATTAGCCGATTTATCTAAATGATAAGCTTCCTGTATATTTAAAGCTTCATCTAAAATAGCGAGATTCAATCTTATATTATGCGATCTTTTATTGGTATGAAAATAGTGAAGAATAGGGTAGGCAAGGTGATGCTCCCCGTGTTTTAAAAGCAGGGATTCCAGATTTTGTAAGCGATTGTATAGCGGTGAAAAATCTTTGCCGTTAAAACCTTTATTAATAATTTCTTTTGGCGAATTTCCCAGTTGATAAATATAAACGGCAAGGGTTCTTTTATCTATAACCGCCTGGAGTACGGGCAGCAAATAGGAGATTCCCAAACTTATAAAGATCATACTATTCATGCCCATAATGTTAGAAATAATACGCCAAAAGTCGCTACCGGCCCTAAGATCTCCGTTTCCTAAAGAGGTGAGCGTATAGCCTACGTAATAAATATTCCCAATAATATCGGCATTTTCACCGGTACTGCTTTCTAAAACAGAGTTGGGATCTGAAAGGTAAATTAAGCTATAACCTACCCAAATTAGAAAGATCCACATTGCCACGAGGCCCATTAAAATGGTACCGCCGGCAAAATTTAAAATAGGAGCTTTTCCCTTACCGCGGGCCATTTTAAAATATACCCACCATATTTTTCTTGCGGTGAAAGAAGACAACCTTCCGCCACCATTAATGTAAAGAATAGTTTTAAAAATATCTACAAGAGCAACTATAAGAATAAATAACCCTAACGGAACTAGTAGGTAACTCATCTCTATTGATTGGTTGTGGTTTAGCTTTCAAATTAATAAATGTTGCTGAAAACCAGTGTTTAAGGAAACTTAATTCTTTGTGAAATGGTGCAAAGAGGTATATATTTATTGCTGATTTTTTACTCCAATTCCTTTAAAATTAATACCGGTACCTTTGGATTAAAATCTATTTCTTCTTTAAAGCGCTGCGAGAATAATTTGCTAAAAAACCCTTGTTTGCGTTTATAAAGCGCCAGGAAATTGCTATCCCGACTTTCAATAAAAAGATGAATCCCAGTAGTTTCGGTGGTTTGTGTGAGTTTATGAAAACTAAAATCTACACCTGAAAAATAAGTTTTTAGCGCTTCCTGGTTTTGTTCCTGTTCTTTGGTAAGCGGCCTGCCATCGCTATTAATATATAAGATCCTAATGCTGGCATTTAAATTTTCGGCCATATCTATAAGCGCCGCAACTTCTTTATTTTTAAACGGAAATTTATAATTGGTAGGAAAAACAATTTCACGGTTAGCAGTGGGCAATTCCTGCATTTTTTCTGGCAGAATTAAAAACGGACAATGTTCTACTTTTTCGGTTACTTCAGAAATTTCATTCTCAAAAGCTGCGTTTATAGATACATTTTCTCCCCGGGAAACCATTAAAATCAAGTCTATATTATGTGCATCTATGGTTTCCTGAATAGCTTCAGCCAGGTCTTTATTCCTGGAAATTGTTTCAAACTTATGTTTGGAGTTTTCCTTCCTGAAGTTTAAACCCTGCAGCGTTTTCTGCAGCCCGTTTTCAGATTCAGCCTTTGCAGCTTCCAGTTCTGCGTTATGATTCCGTTTTAATGAAATTCTTACAGGAACTTCATAAGCATTTAGAATATAAAAAGTACAGGGAATGTTTTTGTAAAGGTTCAAGGCATACACCAGGGTATTCCAGGCGTGTTTTGTAAAATTAGTAGGAATAAGAATTTTCTTTTCCATAGAAAAAGTTGATTTTATAAGCAATTCCTGTAAATATACTAAAACTTACTTCCGGTTATTTCTATTTTAATGCGGAAAAAGGTAGAAAAATGAAGTTCTCTGAGGAGACGTCATCCTGAACTAGTTTCAGAGCCTGCTCCGAAATTTATTCGGAGATCTAACATGTGGATAATTAAAACATATTAGATTCTGAAATAAATTCAGAATGACGTGATTTTTTAGACAACGTAGCTATTAAGATCCTTACTCGCTTAACAAGTAAATCCTCCAATCAATCTACTCCTGCTTCATTTCAGTAAAATATTTATAAAACCAGGGGATGGTTTCTATTCCTTTTAAATAATTCCAAATCCCAAAATGCTCGTTAGGGGAGTGGATGGCATCGGTATCAAAACCAAAGCCCATTAAAATAATTTTACTTTTTAATTCTTTTTCAAACAAAGTCACAATAGGAATGCTCCCACCGCTGCGCTGCGGAATAGGTGTTTTTCCGAAGGATTTCTCATAAGCCTTACTGGCTGCCCGGTACCCAATATTATCTATTGGCGTTACATAAGCCTGGCCGCCGTGATGAGGTTTTACTTCTACCTTAACCGCATCTGGAGCAATACTTTCAAAATGTTTTTTAAAGAGTTGGGTAATTTCTTTCCAATCCTGGTTTGGGACAAGGCGCATAGATATTTTTGCATAAGCTTTTCCCGGGAGCACTGTTTTAGCGCCTTCGCCAATATAGCCGCCCCAAATGCCGTTTACATCTAAAGTTGGGCGAATGGAAGCTCTTTCTAAAGTAGAGTAACCGGCTTCCCCATACACATCTTTAATATCGAGTTTCTTTTTATAAGCATCTTCGCTATAAGGAGCCTCAGCCATTTTAGCGCGTTCTTCCCTGCTTAACTCTTCAACCTTGTCGTAAAACCCGGGAATGGTAATATGGTTGTTTTCATCGGTTAAAGAAGCGATCATTTTACTTAAAATATTGATAGGATTCGCAACTGCACCACCATACAAACCTGAATGTAAATCCCGGTTTGGCCCGGTAACTTCCACTTCAATATACGAGAGGCCTCGAAGTCCGGTAGTGATAGAAGGCGTGTCTTTAGCGATCATTCCTGTATCTGAAATTAAGATCACATCATTGGCCAGTTTTTCTTTGTTGTTTTCTATAAACCAGCCTAAATGTTCACTTCCCACTTCTTCTTCCCCTTCAATCATAAATTTAACGTTGCAGGGTAGTTCATCGTTTTTGGTCATATATTCCAGCGCTTTTACGTGCATAAACATCTGGCCTTTATCGTCACAAGCGCCACGGGCAAAAATAGCTCCGTCGGGATGGATTTCGGTTTCCTTGATCACGGGTTCAAAAGGAGGGGAGTTCCACAGGTCTAAAGGATCTGGCGGTTGCACATCGTAATGTCCGTAAACCAAAACTGTGGGCAGATTTTTATCTATTATTTTTTCGGCATATACTACAGGATGGCCGGGAGTTTCACAAATTTCGGCAGCATCACAGCCTGCCTGCAATAAATTTTCTTTAACCGCTTCGGCGGTTTTTAGCATAGAATCTTTGTAATTAGAATCGGCGCTTATCGATGGAATCTTCAGTAAATCAATGAGTTCGTTTAAGAAACGATCTTTATTTTCTTCAACGTAAGATTTGATGTCTTTCATTCTTTGAAATTTTGATTGAGATAAAGGTAAAAAAAATATTTCCAGACTATTTGTGAATTGAAACATTTATGTATATTTGCATCCGCTTACAACAAGCAAACATATTGAAATGCGGGCGTGGTGGAATTGGTAGACACGCTAGACTTAGGATCTAGTGCCTTACGGTGTGAGAGTTCGAGTCTCTCCGCCCGCACAAAGGGATAAGCCGACTTGAAAGAGTCGGCTTTTTTATTTGGGTAACACAGAGGTAACACAAAAAGGCAAATTTTAGCCAAATATTAATTTTTAACATAAATTCTGATTTTAATTATATCCGACTTATTTATTTAAATTTTTGAATCAGCCTAATTTTTTAAGACTGATATTTTATTTAGATAGGATTATTAAGAAATTGGGTCTCTTATGAAATTCAGCAACTTAAATATTATTTTTTAGGTATTCTGACGGGGTTAAACCCGTACTTTTTTTAAAAATCCTATTATAATAAGATAAACTGTTAAACCCAGATGCAAAACAAGATTTGGAAATTGAATAGTTGCTATGTACTTCTTTTAATAATTTACAGGAATAATTTATTCGTAGCTCGTTAAGATAGGTGATAAAAGATTTTCCGGTATGTTGCTTAAAAAATCTGCAAAATGCTGTTTTATTCATACCCGCTATGCCTGCAATTTTTTCAAGACTAATATCTTCTTTAAAATTCAACATTAAAAACTCCATGACCTCGCTTAAACGTTGATCTGATACCTGATGATGATTTAACCAGTTTACACTTCCTAAATAAGTGTTGTTAGAATGAACAGAAAGCGAATAAAAAACCTGAAGTATGTTTATTGCTTGTAATGGCACCGGCAGCTCTCGCAATTGAAAAAGTAGATTTTCAATTTTATTCTTTTTAAAACTGTGAAAAGTGGCCCCTCTTTCGCTTAAGTTATGAATAAGTCTTATATATTGAAATTCCTCTTTGCTACTTTCAATGGCCTCAAAAAATAACTGATTTAAATGAAGGACATAGGCTTCAGAAAAATTTTTAGAAGAGCTTTGGAACATATGTGGAATATTTTTTCCTATTAAAAATAGGTTTCCTTCTTCAAAGGTCCCAATAAAATCTCCTGCAAAAAGGGTTCCTTTTCCCTGTTTTATATATACCAGTTCAATTTCGGGATGATAATGCCATAAGCGTAGAAACTGCCCCTCTTTATGATGGCTAAATTCGAAGTTGCTTTTTAAATTTTTATGAAGAAAATGAAGTTTCATTTTTTTTTAAAGTTTAAGAAAAAACTATACGGTAATTTTCAAATTTATTAAATAATTGCTTCAAATGAGCAAATATTGTACAATAGAATGCAAATTAATGTGAAAGAAATGAGCTGGAAGAAGTATAATTTTGGTAGAGTATTTCTTTGAATTTAATGAAAAGCTGCTTGTAGCTTCAATAGAAGTGAATTAACCCTTATCAAGCCCTGGACTCTTTTTAAAAGGAAGATTTCTTCAAGATTCTGGTCTTTAGGTCTTTAGTGGTGAGGTGATGTTGATTAATTATAGCTTATAAATTTGGAGCAATACGAGTGTCTGTGTTATTATTTAAAATTTATTATGAATAGAATTTTATCATTGTTTTTGTTTTTTACCTCTGTAGGCCTTACTGCCCAGGAGAGGGAGGGGAACATTGTAGAGTATTTTGGAAAAGAAAAGGTGGAAGATGTGCACGAAGGAAAAGTGCTGCACGTTTTTACCGAAGCCCTTATTTATAAAAAACAACAACTTCCAAAGGACACCGAGGCAGTAGAATATGATCCTCTTTTCGCGAAATTTATAGGTAAAGCTAAAAGCGGAATAAAAAAGGGGAAGTCAGCCGGTAAAAATTATCGCGGACAAGCCATAAGCTGGGAAGAAATAGAAGTAAATGAAAATAATGAATTTCAGGATCCCGGTTTGAGAGATGGATATTTGTATCTTGAGTACGATGCTGCTGCAGAAGAAATAGTCTTATTAGACGCATCGGGTCATACCAGTGTGTTGATTAATGGTTTTCCTCACGAAGGGGATTATTATGATTTTGGTTGGAATCTAATTCCTCTTAAATTAAAGAAAGGAAAGAATGAGTTTATTCTTTCTTCCGGTCGTTTTTCCCGAATGCGTGCAAGGCTTATAAAGCCAAAAAAGGAGCTTCAATTTACGCAGCGCGATATGACTTTGCCCGAAATCTTAATAGAGCAAAAAGAAAATTTCCCTGCAGCAATTAGAATAGCAAATGCAAGCGAGCAAAATATAGAAAATCTAAAATTAGTAGCCCGTGTAGCCAATGCTGTTGCTGAAACGGCTATAACAGAAATACCAGCTTTATATGTTAGAAAAGTACCTTTTGAAATTCCTTTTGCAGAAAATTATAAAGATAAAAAAGAGGTAGAGGTTGTACTGGAGATGCTTGATTCTAATGGTAAAAAGTTAGATACTGATACTTTATTGCTTCCGGTAAAATCAAAGTACGAGCACCATAAAAAAACCTTTGTGAGCGACATTGATGGTAGTGTACAATATTATAGTATGGCACCTTCTTTAGATACTGTTAGTGAAAACCAGGCTATGTTCTTTTCTTTGCACGGAGCTTCGGTAGAAGCTGTTAATCAGGCTAATGCTTATCAGCAAAAAGATTGGGGGCATATTGTTGCGCCTACCAATAGACGACCGTTTGGTTTTGCCTGGGAAGATTGGGGACGTTTAGATGCTCTTGAAGTTCTTGCTCATTCAGAAAATGAATGGAAAACCGATGCTGCACACACTTATTTGACCGGTCACTCTATGGGAGGTCACGGTACCTGGTATTTAGGCGCAACTTACCCCGATAAATTTGCGGCCATTGCGCCTGCAGCCGGCTATCCTGATTTACTGTTGTATCGTGAAAGCTTTAAACGGCGAATTACCGATAATCTTGAGCTGCTTCAGGAAAGGTTTAAAATGGGGGTAGAGGAATTTAATAAAAGAACTGCCGTTCAATTAAATTCAAAAAAAGAGGAAGACCTAAGTGCAATAATTAAAAGGGCCGGTAACACCAGCCGTACTTTAAAATTAATAGAGAATTATCTAAACTTTGGTATCTATGTGCTGCACGGCGAGGTAGATTCAGTTGTTCCAACATTTATAGCGAGAGATATGCGCGAGCGTTTGGGTACTTTTCATAACGATTTTGTTTATTATGAATATCCCAAGGGTACTCATTGGTATGGTAATCACAGTATGGATTGGCCGTTAATATTTGACTTTTTTAAGGCGCACGATAAAAAAACCGACGAGAACCAAAATGATTTTTCATTTAAAACGGCTTCCCCTGGGGTTTCAGAAAAAGCACATTACATAAATATCCTTCAGCAAGAGCGTCCTTTTGAAATTAGTGATATAGCGGTAGAAAAGGATAGTATTTTACTCCAGATTTCTACGGAAAACGTAAAAACTATTCAAGTTGACTTTTCAGAGTTTTCTGTAAAACCAGATTCTATAGCTATAGATGAGGTTCGCATTGCCGTAAATAAAGAGCTGGAGTCTTTGGTGATGAAAAAAATGAAATCTTATTGGGAAGTGAGTAAAAAGCCTGGATACCAGGAAAAAGGCCCGCATAGGTATGGCGGCTTTAAAGATGCCTTTAAAAATAAACCTGTTTTGGTTTATGCAACCCAGGGAAGTGACAGGGAAAACAAATGGTATTATCATCGTGCAAAATTTGATGCCGAGAAATTTTATTACCGTGCCAATGGAGACCTAACCCTGGTAGCCGATGCAGAGTTCAATCCGGAAAATTACCCAGATCAAAATATAATCTTATACGGAAACAGCGATAATCATGCAAGTTGGAAAACTTTGCTCAAAGATTCCCCTATTAAGGTTTCTAAAGGGAAAATGACTGTTGATACGAAAACTTTGAAAGGAAATAATCTAGGAGCGTATTTTATTTACCCTAGAAAAGATAGTGATTTTGCAAGTGTTGGGGTAATTACCGCTACCGGAGAAAAAGGAATGGAAGCTGCCTGGGGCAACGATTATTTGTTAAACGGTACGTTTTATCCGGACTTTATGATTTTTAAAGACACGATGATACATGAAGGGCTTCAGGGAATAGAAGCTGCCGGCTTTTTTGATAATTCCTGGAATATTGAAGAATACGATGTGATATGGAAAGAGTAAACTACCTGAAAGATAGATAAACAACACAAAAGCTAAAAATTTGAATAAAATTTTAAAAATAAGCGAACAGGATAACGTTGGTGTGGCCTTGTGCAATTTAATGGCGGGTGAAATTATAGAACTTTCGGGAACACAAATAGAGGTATCCCAAAATATAGCGATTAAACATAAAATTGCCCTGCAGCATTTTAGTCCCGGTGATATTATTATAATGTATGGCGTCCCTGTAGGGGAAGTGGTGTTATCCATTGGTTGTGGGGATGCTTTGACTACTGAAAATATAAAACATCGTGCTGCCGATTATAAATATGAGGACAGAACTTACAATTATAATTCGCCAGATATTACCTCTCTTCAGAACAAAACTTTTATGGGGTATCATAGAGAGGATGGCCAGGTTGGTACTGCTAATTACTGGCTATTTGTGCCCCTGGTTTTTTGTCAAAACAGGAATTTAAAAGTTTTAAAAGAAGCCTTTGAAACCGAGTTGGGTTATAAGCAGGAGAATCCATATAAATTACAATTGAGGCAAATGCTCTCTGGAGACTCTGATGCAGCAGCTAGTTCTGAAGTCATTAATGAACAGGTCTTTAAAAATATTGACGGGATTAGATTCCTGGCTCATGAAGGTGGTTGTGGTGGTACACGGGATGATGCTCAGGCATTGGTGAATTTACTTGCGGGATATATTAAAAACCCCAATGTAGCAGGTGCAACGGTATTGAGCTTAGGTTGCCAACACGCCCAAATGAGTTTGCTGGAAGAAGCACTGGCTAAATTGAACCCGCAGAAACCGGTTCTTTATTTTGAACAACAGCAGTTTTCTTCGGAAAAAGATATGCTACAGAAAATAGTTTCCAAAACCTATCCCGAGCTGGAAAAAGCTAACAGCATAGAAAGAAAACCTGCAGGTTTGGATAAACTCAATATCGGTTTAGAATGTGGCGGATCTGATGGATTTTCGGGCATTACCGCCAATCCATTAATTGGCTATATAGCCGATAAAATTACTGCGGTAGGTGGCCGTGCAATGCTCTCTGAGTTTCCGGAGCTATGCGGGGTAGAGCAAGATTTAATAAATCGTTGCGAAACCGAAGAAATGGCAGATAAGTTTATAAAATTAATGGAGACTTATAACGCCGAGGCAAAAAAAGTAGGTTCCGGCTTTGATATGAACCCTTCCCCGGGCAATATAAAAGATGGCTTAATAACCGATGCAATTAAATCGGCAGGTGCAGCGACCAAGGCGGGTAGGGCACCAATAAGCGGAATCCTTGATTATACAGAATATCCAGTAAAAAGTGGCTTACATTTGCTATGTACTCCCGGAAATGATGTAGAATCTACCACCGGATTGGCCGGTTCTGGAGCAAACTTAATCCTATTTTCAACTGGGTTGGGAACACCAACAGGGAACCCGGTTTGCCCGGTCATTAAAATATCATCAAATTCTGAATTGCCAAAGAGGATGATGGACATTATAGATTTTGATGCCGGTAAGTTAATTTCAGAAGAGGCAGATCTAGAAAATTTATCAGAAGATCTCTTAAATCTAATTGTTGAAATAGCAAGTGGAAAATCAGCAACCTGTGCGCAAAAATTGGGACAGGACGATTTTATTCCGTGGAAAAGAGGGGTTTCACTATAAAATTTAATCAACTTATGAAAAAGCCAATTTTATTTATTTTAATGCTGATTCATTTTGTGGTTTTTGCACAGGGGGATGAGGATTATATTCCGGCAAAAGAAAATTTAGAAGCGCGAGAATGGTTCCAGCATGCCAAATTTGGAATGTTTATCCATTGGGGAGTATATAGTGTTCTGGGAGATGGAGAATGGGTGATGAATAATAAGAATATCTCTAAAGAAAATTATGAGAAATTGCCTGGTTTTTTCAATCCTATAAATTTCGATGCCACAGAATGGGTGAAGATGGCTAAGAATTCAGGTGTGAAATATATTACAGTGACCACACGTCATCACGATGGCTTTTCTATGTTTAACACCGAGGCTTCATCTTATAATATTGTAGATGCTACGCCATTTGGCCGGGATGTGATAAAAGAGCTTGCTGAAGCCTGTAGAGCAAACGATATTAAACTGTTTTTCTACTATTCCCTGTTAGACTGGTACCATAAAGATTATTACCCACTGGGAAGAACAGGCAATGGAATTGCGGATAAAAATACCACTGGTAACTGGAAAGATTACATAGCATTTATGAAACAGCAATTAACCGAGTTACTTACAAATTATGGTGAAATTGGAGGTATTTGGTTTGATGGGCATTGGGATAAGAAAAATACCAATTGGCATTATGATGAAATCTATGAATTGATCCATGAGCTTCAACCACAAGCTTTAATAGGAAACAATCATCATATAGCACCAATAATGGGAGAAGATTTCCAAATGTTTGAAAGGGATTTGCCTGGTTATAATACCACAGGTTTTGGAACAGCCAAAGAAAATATAGGAGAACTACCTAAGGAAATTTGTGAAACAATTAATGGTTCCTGGGGGTTTAATCTGCAGGATTCTAAGCATAAATCTCAAAAAGAACTAGTTCGTTATTTAATTAAATCTGCAGGATTTGGTAGTAATTTGCTGCTTAACGTTGGGCCTATGCCCAATGGCGAGATTCAAAAAGAACATCAGGAATCGTTTCTGGAAATTGGAGATTGGCTGGAAACCTATGGAGAGGCAATTTATGGAACCAGGCAGGGGCCGTTAGCACCCAGGGAGAATATAGTGTCTACCCTTAAAGATAATGAAGTGTTTTTATGGCTTTTGGGCGATAATGATACGTATTTTATTGAAGACTTTTTTCCCAAAACAAAAACAATGGTTCATTGGAAGGATGGATCCACAATAAATTTTCAAAAGACAAAATTCGGAACTTTTATAGAAATCCCGGAGGCTAAGAAAAATGGCATAGCAACATTGGTGAGTTATAAAATAGAAAAAGATTAAGTAAAATAATATGGGTCATAAGTTAAAAGGAAAGTCGAGCGTGATTACAGGTGGAGGAAGCGGTATAGGCAAAGCAATTTCAATGGAATTTGCGAGTGCCGGTGCCAATGTTTTTATTTTGGATTATAATGAAGAGACAGCAAAAAATACGGTAGAAGAAATTACTTTGGCCGGTGGTAAGGCAAGATTTTTTGGTTGTGATGTAACCAAAAAAGAACAGGTTGATAAAATAATGGTTGAGATTGCCGCTGAATCATCAATTGATATTCTGGTAAATAACGCAGGTATTGCCCACGTAGGTAATGTAGAGAATACTAACGAAGAGGATTTAGATAGAATTTATGAGGTTAATATCAAGGGTGTTTTTAACTGTTTAAAATCGGTTATTCCCTATATGAAATCAGCCAGGAAAGGCTGTATTATCAATATGGCGAGTATCGCTTCTGTAGTTGGAATTCAGGATCGTTTTGCCTATTCCATGTCTAAAGGTGCTGTACTTACCATGACTTACTCTATAGCAAAAGATTATATAGATTATGGTATACGCTGTAATAGTATTGCGCCCGCCAGGGTACATACCCCGTTTGTAGATGGTTTTATTACTAAAAACTACCCTGGGCAAGAACAAGAGATGTTTGAAAAACTCTCCAAAACTCAACCTATAGGCCGTATGGGAAGTACTAAAGAAGTGGCAAATCTTGCCCTTTACCTGGCTTCAGATGATGCAGCATTTACAACAGGAACCAACTTTCCAATAGACGGAGGTTTTATAAAATTACAAGGATAATATATTGTAGATATGAAAAAAGTATTAATAGCTCTTAGTATTTTAATCGGCTTGCAGGGATATACACAATCTCCCGAAGAAAAAGCTATAAATGAGCATGGCTATCCAGAATGGTTTAAGGAAGCAAAACTCGGTATTTTTATTCATTGGGGCTTGTATTCAGTACCGGCTTATGGGGGTAAAGAGTCTTATGCCGAATGGTTCTTGAGAGGAATGCAAACCAATGATAGTTTACGTAACGCTTTTGTAGATGAGCATTACGGAACTAACTTCACTTATAAAGATTTTGCAGGTGAGTTTAAAGCAGAACTCTTTGATCCCCAAGAATGGGCTGAAATTTTTAAAGAAGCCGGTGCTAAATATGTGGTGTTGGTTTCTAAACATCACGATGGCTATACCCTATGGCCAAGTAAATTTAACCGAAACTGGAATAGTGTCGATACCGGCCCAAAACGTGATATTGTAGGAGAATTAACAGAAGCCGTTAGGGACGAGGACCTTAAAATGGGGTTATATTACTCTCTAGCCGAATGGAACCACCCTTTACACCGCTGGTATACAGATCCGCACGATAGTATTGGACGATATGTTGAAGAATATATGGTGCCGCAGTTTAAAGAATTGGTAAAGGAATATAAACCTACATTGATTTTTTCTGATGGTGAATGGTACAATACAGCCGAGCAATGGCAAGCTCCACAGCTTATAAATTGGTATTATGAAACAGTAGGAAAAGATGCCATAGTGAATAATCGTTGGGGCCATGGCCTTGATGTTGGTTTTTTAACCCCGGAATATAGTTCAGGAATTGTAGAAACCGAAAGACCCTGGGCAGAGGTAAGAGGAATTGGCCGTAGTTTTGGCTTAAACCGAAATGAAAATTTAGAAGCCTACGGAACCGGAAAAGAACTCATTGAACGGTTTGTGCAAACCGTTGCCAATGGTGGTGGAATGATCTTGAATGTTGGCCCAAGGGCCGATGGGCAAATTCCTATGATTCAACAGGAACGTTTAAAACAGTTGGGAACCTGGTTGGATATTAATGGAGAAGCTATTTATGGTGCTGAAGCCCATACAATAACCGGAGAAGAAAAAGAAGTTAGTTTACAAAAAGTAGATAGTGTAATTAACTTTAACTGGGTAAGAAATTCACCTTTAAAAGGAATACGTGAAGACGATTTTCAGGCAACCTGGGAAGGCTTTATTGTAGCGCCAAAAACAGGGAAATATACTTTTGAAATTGAAGTAGATGATGAGGCTATGGTGCAAATTGATGGCAAAACCATTATTAATAGTAATTATACAGCACCCGATAATGAAGCTGAGGTTATGGGAGCCAATACCGGGACTTCAGATAAAGGCACAATTCGTTTAAAGGCCAACGAGCGCACTCCAATTAAAATTAATTACCGCGAGAAAAAGCAAAACGCCAAGATTAAATTGTTTTGGAGCACGGCTAACACTGAAAAGGAGCTAGTTCCTTCTAAGGCATTTTTTATTGATAAAAATGGGCAGGAAAAAGGTTTACAAGCGCAATTCATTTCTTTAAAAACCTATTTAAGTTATACAAAGAATAACGATGCTTTATATGCTATAAGTTATGAATGGCCAGATGATGAGTTGGCGTTGGAAATAGACAAACCTGCTAAGGGTACAAAAGTTCATTTGTTGGGCTTAGATAGGGAATTACCCTGGACATACAGCAACAATACATTAATTATAGATACATCAGGTATTAAATATGGCGAATTACCCGGTCACGATGCCTGGACTTTTAAAATTCAGTAAAAAATAGATTATGAAATTAATACGATTTGGAGCTCCCGGACAGGAAAAACCGGGAATTGAATTAGAAACAGGAAAAAGAATAGATGTTTCGGCATTTGGAAAAGATTATACCGAAGATTTTTTTGCCGAAAACGGTCTGGAAGATCTTAAAAACTGGCTAGCAGAAAATAAAGATAATTGCCCTGAAATAGATTTACAAGAACGTTTGGGAGCACCGGTTAAACGTCCTTCCAAATTGGTTTGTATTGGTTTAAACTATGCAAAACACGCCGAAGAAAGCGGTATGGAGGTGCCATCAGAGCCCGTTATATTTTTTAAAGCAAGTAGCGCTATTGTAGGGCCTAATGACGATGTAATTATTCCTAAAGACAGCCAAAAGACCGACTGGGAAGTAGAATTGGGGGTTGTAATTGGTAAAAAGGCCAGTTATGTTTCTGAAGAGGAAGCCATGGATTATGTGGCCGGCTATGTTTTGCATAATGATTATAGCGAGCGTGAATTTCAATTAGAGCGTTTAGGGCAATGGGTTAAGGGAAAAAGCTGTGATACGTTTGCACCCTTAGGACCATTTTTGGCTACTAAAGATGAAATTCCAAATCCGCATAACCTTAATTTATGGCTAAAACTAAATGGTGAGATTAAGCAGCAAAGCAACACTTCAGATTTTGTTTTTAACATACCTCAGGTAATTAGCTATGTAAGTCAGTTTATGAGTTTATTGCCTGGAGATATTATTTCTACCGGAACTCCATTTGGGGTAGGTATGGGTTTAAAACCACAGCGCTACCTTAAACCCGGGGATGTAGTAGAATTGGGTATAGAAGGTCTTGGGACTTCTAAACAAGTGGCAAAAGCTTATAGAGAATAGGCAATGAGAATAGATAGCCATCAGCATTTTTGGAAGTTTGGGAAGGAGAAAGATGCCTGGATTCCCGATGAGATGTCGGTAATTAGGAAAGATTTTTTTCCTGAAAACCTAAAGCCTATTCTGGAAAGAAATAAGGTGGATGGTTGTGTGGCGGTGCAAGCCGCTCCCACTGAAAATGAGACCAAATTTTTGCTGAATCTGGCTAAAGAATATGAGTTTATAAAAGGAGTTGTAGGTTGGGTTGATTTTACTGGCGATAATCTTGAGGAACGCCTCGCACATTTTTCAAAAGACCCTAAATTTAAAGGAGTTCGGCATTTATTACAGGCTAAACCGGCTAGTTATATGCTTCAACCCAAATTTTTGAAGGGAATGGAAGTTTTTGGGAATTTCAACCTAACCTACGATCTTTTGGTTTTGGAAAATCAGTTGGCCAATACTATTGAATTGGTTTCTAATTTTCCAAACCAAAAGTTTGTTTTAAATCACCTCGCTAAACCTAATGTTTCAAAGGGAATTTCTAAAAACTGGAAAGAATTAATAACAAAACTGGCAGATAAAAAGAATGTGTCTTGTAAGCTTTCCGGTCTATTAACCGAAACTGAGAATTTTAATTGGAAACCCGAAGATTTTTATCCTTTTTTTGACTTTGCTTTGGAGGTTTTTGGACCCGATAGATTAATGTTTGGATCTGATTGGCCGGTTTCTTTGGCAGCCGGACAATATTCAGATACTGTTAATATTACTGAGGATTTTCTTAAAACTAGAAACGAAATCGTTTTAGAAAAAATAATGGGGCTTAACGCAATTAATTTTTACCAATTATGATCAAAAAATCATTGCTTTTAATTCTGGTACTCGGGCTTGGATGTTCGGCTCCTAAAGAGAAAAAAGAAGATAAGGAAGAAGTAAACGAACATGTACTATGGTATGCGCAGCCTGCATCAGACTGGATGGAGGCACTGCCCATAGGGAATGGTAGGGTGGGAGCAATGATTTTTGGGAACTCGAAGAATGAGCGAATTCAATTAAATGAAGATTCGCTTTGGCCTGGTGGCCCTGATTGGGGCGATTCAAAAGGAAGCCCGGAAGATTTAGAGGAAATAAGGCAGTTAATTTTAACTGGAAAGACCAGTAAGGCCGATAAAGAAATTATAGATAGGTTTTCGAATAAAGATATTGTGAAATCCCATCAAACTATGGGAGATGTTTATTTGGATTTTGAACATGCCGGAGACATTGAGAATTATAAACGAAGCCTTAGCTTGAATGATGCTTTGGCAGAGGTGAGCTATACTATAGACGGCGAGCAATATCATCGTAAAATTTTTGCAACCGCAGCAGATGATGCCATTATAATTCAATTAAGTACAACGGCAGAAGCAGGATTAAATTTTAGTGTGAACTTAGACCGACCAGAAGATGAAGGGCATAGAACAGTGGAAGTAAGTCACCCTGCCGAGAACCAAATTTCCATG
>NZ_DCAP01000010.1:0-240 GCF_002311535.1 Salegentibacter sp. UBA1130
CCAAATTACTACTATCAGTATCCCTGTAAATAGCACTGTTCAAATCAATCGAAATAGTCTTCTCCTTTGGGAAACTAAGATCACTAGATTCCGGTAAGTCTTCTGTGGTAAGTACAAGACTAGCTCCCGTATCTTCCAATATGTAATCTATACGATCCTGGGGATAACCAGGATCCATTGGAACATAAGCTCCCCCGGCCTTTAAAACACCTAAGGTTCCAACAACCATCTCTAAACTAC
>NZ_DCAP01000010.1:352-125238 GCF_002311535.1 Salegentibacter sp. UBA1130
ATGACGAGCAAGCTGATTACTGCGCTTATTCAGCTCTGAATACGTCAGCTCCTCTCCCTCAAAGACCAGGGCCACAGCATCAGGAGTCTTTTCTACTTGAGACTCAAATGATTTACTAATTCCAGATTCTAATTCATTTAAATCATCTAATGCATTTAACTCCTGTTCAATAAGCATAGTATCCTCTTCACTTAAATAAGAGAAATTATTAACTTGAGAATAAGGTTGATTTATAAATTGATCTAGAATGTTTTCGAAGTGATCGAATAATTGATTAATAAGATATTCATCGTATATATCGGTATTATATTCAACGGTAAGTTTCAAAGAAGGAGATTCCTCAAAAATGAAACTTATATCGAATTGAGAAAATTTCTTTTGCGTATCATATGCCTCAAAAGTCATATCCTTAAAACTGGTATCATACGCACTATTGTTTAACCCATTCTGGTTCTGCAATACAACCATTATATCAAATAATGCTGAACGCGATGCATCACGATTCAATTGCAGTTTATCAATTAAGCTATCGAATGGATAATCTTGATTTTCATAGGCGTCTAACAATATTTGTCTTTGAATTTGCAAAAGATCCAAAAAAGTATAGGTGTCTTTTATTTCAGTTCTTATACCTAAAGTATTTAAAAATAAACCTAATGAATTCTCCAAATCGGTATGATTTCGCCCGGCAACTGGTGTTCCAAGGATTATATCCCTCTGATTGGTATATCTATAAATAAGAGTATTTACTCCTGCAATAAGAATCATGAACAAAGTAGCATCATGATCTTTAGCAAACTTCTTTATTTTAGAAGAAAAATCTGCAGAATAGTGACGGCTCAACCTATTACCTTTGTAACTTTTAACCTTTGGCCTTCTTTTAAAACTAGGTAAATTATAAGAAGGAAGTTCACCTTGAAATTGAGATAGCCAGTATTTTTCTGATTTTTTAAACTTTTCATGGTTTAATTGGTTTCTCAACCAACTAGAATAATCTTTAAACTGAACATTCAAACTTGGTAGTTCAAAATCTGAATCTTTTAAAAAGGCATTATAATTAGTAATTAATTCAGAAATCAATAACTCCATAGACCACCCATCACCAATTATATGATGCATAGAAAAAGCTAAAATCGTTTTTTCTAAATCCGCATAAATTAAATGACCTCTCAATAATAAATCAGTATCTAAATCAAATGTTTTTTGAAGTTCTGTATCAATATATTTGTCAATGTCCTTCTTATTTCCATGACTCAGATCCTTTTTTTGAAATTGGAAATTAACATTCTCAATATTATTTATATATTGATAAAGTTCTCCTTCTTCAGCATCAAATCGAAAATTTGTTCTTAAAATTTCGTGACGCTCTATAACTTTAGATATAGATTTTTCTAATCGAGGAATGTCCAAAACTCCATTCAACTGAATAGCTCCAGTCATATTATAAGCTTGGCTTCCTTCTTCAATTTGACTTAGCACCCAAATTCTGAATTGAGCATCAGAAACTAGGTATTTTGATTTTAGTGAAGTAGAAGGAATTGGCTTAAATTCATATTCAAGAAAATTGCTACTCAATTCCTTTATAGTTGGATTCTCAAAAAAATCTCTGTAACTAATATTTTTATTTAGTCTCTTCTGAATTTTATTAATTACCTGTCCTACTAATAAACTATAGCCCCCTAATGCGAAAAAATTATCCTCTATTCCTATATTTTCTCTTCCTAAAATCTGTTCCCATATTTTAACAAGTTCTTCTTGATAATTATTTGTAGGTCTTATAACACTTTGATCAAATTTTGAAGGATCAGGTAAAGCATTTTTATCAATTTTCCCATTCACCGTAACGGGAAACTTATCTAGCCTAATAAACTTACTAGGAAGCATATATGAAGGTAGTTCCTTACTAAGGAATTCCTTTATATCTTTATGATCTTGAGCTGAATTACAGGTATAATATCCAACCAAATGCTTAGAATCATTAATTGTCTTTACCTCAACTAAAGCTTGACTAATTTTCGACGAAAACTTAAGTATATATGTTTCGATTTCTGAAAGTTCTATTCGGTAACCTCTTAGTTTAATTTGATCATCTAAACGTCCTAGAAACTGAATATTACCCTCGGGTAACCATCGCCCCATATCACCAGTATCATACATTACACCACTCTCATCGAAAGAATTAGGTATGAATTTTTCTTGATTTAATGCATCTCTTTCATGATAACCAGAAGCCACACCAATACCAGAAACGTAAATCTTCCCTTTAACACCAACAGGTACGGGATTTCTCTTTTCGTCCAAAATATAAACTCTCATGTTCGCTATAGGTTTACCTATAGGTAAAAAGCCATTATTTTGATGATTGGAAATTATTTCATGAATAGAAACACATACAGAGCATTCGGTAGGGCCATAAGCATTAAAATACCTTATTCCTTGACTTTTAATATGAAAAGCCTTATCCACTATTGGTGGCTCCCCAGCGGTTATTATAGCTCTAAAGGACTTTAGACACTCATCCTTTAGGTGATTCAAAAAACTAGGGGGGAAAGTTGCTACAGTTGGTTCAGTTTCTTTTAAAAATAAACTAAATTTTTCAACGTCATTTTTTATTTTTTCATCAGGAATCACCATAGTAGCCCCAGAAAGGAATGACATCAATATCTCGGAGATACTTGCGTCGAAAGCAATAGCAGAAAACCATATTATCCGATCATTTGGGGATATACCAAATTGATTAATCTGGTCATAAGACATATTTATGACACTCTTATGACTTATCTTAACTCCTTTTGGTTTACCAGTAGATCCAGAGGTATATATCATATAAGCAGGATCTTCAGGCCTTATCATGACATTTAACTCATCAAATTTCCCCGTATAATCTGATATATCTTCAATGCAAATATTGTTAGAACTATTATATTGCATCTCGGAACCCCTAGTGCTAATGAGGGTTCGGAGACCACTATCTTTTATAATATATTCTATTCGAGAATCCGGATAGTCGATATCGATGGGAAGAAAAGTGCCGCCAGATTTAAAAATAGCCAAAATTACTATTATACTTTCGAAGTCCTTCGGTAGTAAGACTCCTACTACCTCGTTATGATCAATTTTAGCCTGCTCTTTCAAATAAAAAGCTATTTGATCGGATTTAAAATGAATTTGTTCATACGAAAGTGAACTTGCATTCATTTCTAAAGCTGCCTTCAATGGATGTTTCATTACTTGCTCTTCGAATAAATCTATAATCGTTTTATTCGCCGGAAAAGGTTTATCAGTTTCATTGAAGGAATTAAGTATCTTTGTTTTCTCCGCTTCAGATAAAAAAGGAAAACAATCAATAGATTCAAAAATCCTAGATTTTAAATTTTCTACAATTTCAACAAATTGATTTAGAAAATGTTTAGCAACCTGATTATCAACAAACTTATTAGAATAAGTAAGAAAGAATTCATAACTTGTTTGTCCAATTTTAGCTATTTTTAAACAAAAATTTGAATTTGATTTTAATCCTGAATTTTCATCTTGATATATAAAAGAATAAGGGGTTGAGTTAATAAATTCCTCTTCAGTAAAAGTTTCAGGTAAATTTTCTTCTAGCCCTTTAGCATAATTATAAACTTCCTTTACATTTATCTTAATCTGTTCTATATATGATCTTAAATCTAAATCTCTTGAGTCATCGGATGTATAGATTAGTGGTATTTCTTTCTTTAAGTCTTTATACTGAAGATTATTGGGCGAATAAATTGTATGATTAACTTCACTAAAATATCTACGAATTAATGTAGAATAAATAGCTAGAAAAATCGTAAACTTAGATATATCCTCATCACTTGTAGCTTTTGATAAATAAGTATTGTTGACACTTTTTTTCAAAAAAGAGCATACATCACCATTCTGTCCCTTTTTTACATTTGCGTTACCTGCTTGTAACTTTTTTAACCAATATTCTTGAATTGAATTGTCATCCTGGGTAAGCATATAATAGTAATGTTTTGTTTTTATTCAGTTTTTATACTCTAACATTCAGAAATTAGAGCTTCCCAATTCAAGTTTGGGTCATAATAAGTCAGATAATTATTTCAAATGACTATAACACTAATAATGTGTCTAACTTAATAAAGACGACTCTGAGCATCTTTATTATTTGAATCATTATTTTTAGCGCTAATGTTTTTATTCCCAAACTTATAAGTCACCATTAATCGAAATTGCCTGGTATCATAATAGTTGTCCATTTCTTGGTAAACCCCGTTAATATTAGTATTTCTTCGCTGAAGACCAGTTTTAAAAATATCATTCCCAAGCATAGTTATACTAAGGTTTTTATCCAGTAATAAGAACTGCAATGAAAGACTAAGTGCATTAGACGATTCTGTTCTAAAAATACCATCAACACCAGGGAAACTGTACCAATAGTTTAATCCCGCTATAATTGTTTCTTTTGTATTCAAAGTGAAATCATTATTTGTAGATACATAAGAGCTAATCCCATATTGATCTTTAAAATTTTGAGGATGATTAAAGCTTGAAAATGAATAATTTATATCAAAATTGAAATTCGCAGTCCACCAATCAATTTTTTCATAAGTGTAATTCTCTGATAGACCAATTCTTTGTCTATCTATATAGTTTTCATAAGAATACATCGTGATATTTGTAGAGTTATCAGGTAAAGGAATTTCCCCAAAATTGCTGCTCTCCTCACTATAGTATATTTTACTAACTAAGTTTTTGTATACATTTGAAAACTCAACATTATGGATCAACGCAGGTTTTAAATACGGATTGCCATTGTATTTTTCGAATGGATTTATGTAGTATGTAGCGGGGTTTAACAAGAAAAAACCAGGTCGGTTGATTCTCTTCCCGTAATTAATTGCGAATAATGAATTATCAGTCGCTTGGTAAGACAAATATAATGTGGGAAAAAGATTATTGTAAACGTCCTCTCTGCTAAAGTTCAAAGAATTAGATTGAGCGTCAACATCCGTTCTTTCGAATCTTAAACCAAATTTTCCCGACCATTTATTATTAAAGTCTTTATCCATTGAAAAATATAATGCCTGAATATTTTCTCTATAGATAAAATCATTATAAATAGGAGAAATTTCAATATCTGGATTATCAACAAATCCGCTATTAAATGTTGATATATCATTGGTAGATTTTGAATTTGAAAATTTTCCTCCAAAACTGAAATTTATTGTTTCAAAAGGATACTCTACATCAACTTTTCCCGAATAATTTTCTACTAAATCATTACTTTGATTTAAAGATCTAAAATATTCTGTATCGAAATTGACACCTTCCGAATTACCGTTATATAACATCAAATTCGGATTATCATTTAATAAATAATCAAAATTAATTTTAATATTTCTCCCTAAGCTGTCTAAATCTAAATTGTTGTAAAAGTTAACTACATGCCTCGCTGGATCTTGAGTTTCAAAATGATTAGTATAAATTTTCCGTTCTACTTCGTCCGTCCCTCTAGGACTAATTAATGTAGTTTTAGGACTATTAAGATTCATAAGTGTACCGTTGTAATAATATTCCCCGCCTATCTCCCATTGATCAGTCAAATTATAGGCTAAATTAATATTAGCCACGTAACCCTCCGTCTCTATGTTTACAGGTTCATTTATACTCCAATCACTTTCATCATAAAGGATCCTACGCTTTTCTAAAATACTTATATATTGATGATTATATCCAATTCTGGATTGTAAGCTTAACCTATTCTTCCGGTAGGTAAATATGGCATAAGATCTCCAGGTAGGGCGTTTTCTTTGTAAATATGTCCCTTTTAGAAGCACATTCCATGAATCCATACGTGCTCCCTTAAGCACAATATTTATTAAACCACTATCACCTGATGCTTCATATTTAGCAGGAGGATTATTTATAACTTCTATTTTCTTTATATCTTCAGAAGCAAACGACCGCAAAAAATTAATAAGATCGACTCCGGAAAATTTCAATATTTTACCGTTAATCATTACCTGGAGTGCGCCTTTTCCTATCAATGAAATATTATCATTTTCCACGCGTACTCCCGGCGTTATTCTTAACAACTCCATCACATCTCCCCGAGAGGATTTTGTTGTATTAGCCACATTAAAAACCAATCTATCTACCTTATTCTCAATTAATTTCTTTTTGGAGTTTAGAATAATAGCATCAATCATTAGAATAGTTTCTACGCGGATAAGTCCTAAATCCAATAGCTTATCCTCTGCAGTTATAGTTTTTTCATAAATTTTTTCGCCCAAATGATTGATTTGAAAGGTATATTGATCACCATACGGAACATCCACTTTAAATACACCTGCATCATCCGTGATACTGGAAACTACCACGTTATCTGTTCCAATTAATACTATTTCAGCATAAGCCAAGGGGGACTCTGATTTTATATCAATTACTGTCCCACTAATACTGGTCTGAGCGGTTAGAATTGAAAAATTCATTAATATAATTAAGCTTAAGAAAATCTTCATGAACATTTTTTTAATAAGGAATAACGTCTCTTGGAATTTTTAGCGATTTCATTAATTGAAAAGTGGATTACTTCAATGATTCTGTTATTTAATCATTGAAACCAGAACCTTTCGAGGCCCCTGAAAAGAGTCACGACCATGTGAAACAAGAATATTGTCAACTAGTAATAAATCACCATTTTCCCAGTTAAAGTAACGCGTATTCTCAGCTGAGACCTCGCGGATTTCATTTAACATTGCTAAAGATATTTCTTGCCCATCACCAAAAAATGCATACTGGGGCATTTCTTCTGGATTATTAAAAAGTTGTTGTAAATTGTGATAAATTTCTGAACCATGTGTAGAAGGGTGAAACTGATCCACCTGATTAAACCATACCTCTTCACCGGTTTGCGGATGAATTATAGTTGCTGGTCTATCTTCGACTAATTGTAAACTTCCGTCAGAGCTCCACTTGAATTTTATTCCACTATCATTACAATACTGCTCAACTATTTTTTTGTTATCCGTGTTAAAAGTTTGCTTCCAAGACAAACCAAAACCATTACCATTATTCAAATTTCTTACATACTTAACTCCTCTCTCACGAAATGCTGTTATTAAGTCCTTCGAAAGAGAAGAAAGTATTTTTCTACTATCAGCTAAAATGGTATGGCCACCCTTCGAAGGAGCTACCTCGCAACAAAAAAATAAAAATTTAGGCCATTTATTTGCATACGACATTTCATTATGTAAAGAAATATGCGCGTGGGGAGGGTATTCAGTAGATGAAAATACCGCTTCCTTTATATTCGTTCTTGGAGAATTTCCGGAAATATAATTCATAGTGTCTCCAGGAAAACTATCGACTACATTGCTTAATTTTGAAGCATTATCAACATTAAACCCCTTAAATAAAATAGCTCCATTTTTATCCAAAAGAGTTTCTACACTTTTTATATCGTCTTTAAATATCTCCTGAATCTCACTTCCTTTACTTTTCCATACGTAAGGTAAATCATACTCATCTTCAAACAAACTATCCATTTAATCCTATAATTTTCTATTATTTCTATCTTAAATTACAACGTTATAGAAATTAGCAAAAACACCTTCTTATCACTATACTTTAAGGTGCTAAATAATTTCGTTGACGATTTTTCAAAAGTCTTAAAAACTTCTTAAGGATAGGTAAGGTGAAACCTTACAAAAGTTATGGTTCATTTTGCAAATGGTTAGGTTTCTTATAAATTGTCATAGTACACATTGAAGACCAAATTGAGACAGGTTTATTTATGATGATTCAGAATACTGTTGAAATCCTGGATTTTAAACAGTTATATATAGCAAGATGGAATTATGTTTTTATGGAATACAACGAATGTATAAGTAAACACCAGAAAGTGCGGTATCGTGATTTTAACAAAATTCTCGTTAATTACACCAAATTTTCAGCGTTAATAGTTATGGTTATATAATTTTCTACAAAATTCTTGAAAAATATTTTTAAAAAAGATATATTTGAAATGAACCTAATAAGCGGATTGCCAAAAATGTCTTTAGAGTTTTGCAATGCTTGGAATCCAAGTAATCTAAGGCCACAAATAGCTATTGGAAAAATAGGGAATAACTTACCGTCTTCTTTTAGTAAGCCGAAAATAAGAAAATTTTATACCATCAGTTTTTTCTAAAATTTCAATGGAAAAATTAAGAAAACTAAAAGGTATTCCTCAGGTTAGAGAATCATGAAACTGAATATTTAGCTACAAAGGAAGCTACCTAGAAATGATCTAAACCTATTAAAACCTGGGCATTATTTTAATCAGCTCCCTACAATTAATAGGAAAAAAGGTTAGACTTTATTAAGTCCAAACCCTACTATTTTACCTTTACACATTTGGCAAAATAACGGATTAACATATGCAATTTTCAGAGCTTTTCTTGTTTTAAAATCAAGATTTAGTTTACTTCTTATACTAGTTTAGTAAACTATTTTTAAATAAACTACTACCTTATTTTATAAAATTATCAATCTATAAAAACCCCAACTGCTTTGCTCTCCTTAATAAGATAAGGTCACCCTCTTTATCAAGGCCAAATACATCTTTTAAATTTCTTTTTCGTTTTTCTATAGCCGGCAAGGAAAGTGGAATGACCTGGGGTAATTTTTTAGTTTGGATCCCTAATGATAATTGATAAAGAATCTGTCGGTCAAACTGATCTAAAGCGAAGTCATTTGTTACTTGTTTCTGCAATAATTTTAATACTGTGGTACTATAGTAAATTTTATCCGAAATCACATTTTGAAAAGCATTCGTTAAATCTTTTGATCCAACATCACTTTTAACTAAAAGACCCTCAGGATTTATATTTTTAACAAGGTTATAAAGTCTGTAATTTTCATTATGCATTGTTAAAAAAACAATTTTTGAACTTGGAGAAGTTTTTCTCACGTATACTGCCAAATCTTCTCCTGAGGATAGGTTTTTCTCAGTATATTCCGGCAAATTAATATCTAAGAAAATTAGATCAAAGAGAATTTCTGAAATAACACTCTGTTTTACTTTCTTATACGCCTCCTTTAGATCATTTGCCGTTTCAAAAATAATTTTATATTCTGTCGAGCTTAATTCTTGAAGAATATTTTTATATCCTTCAACAATAAGCGGATGGTCATCCACCATCAAAACTTTTACAACTTTATTCATATCAATTCTTTAGGAATGGAAATCTTTAATTTGGTTCCTTTTGTACTAGATTCAATATCAAATTCTCCTTTTAATTCCTGTATTCTTTCATTAATATTTTTTATACCAATTCCTTTATCGCGACGCCTAACGTCAAATCCTTCACCATCATCTCGAATTTTCAAGATTAAGCTATCCTTAGCTAATTCTATATTAATTTCTACAACTGTAGCATTAGTAGCATGCTTTCTTATGTTATGGAGTGCCTCCTGCATAATTCTATAAAAATTAATTTTTATATTATTTTTAATACTCCCCCAGTTTAGTTCAGGACTATTACTGAAAATAACCTGTAATTTTTCTGTATTCTCAAACTCTGCAAATAATTCATTCAGAATATCGATAAAACCAGTGTCAGAAAAATCCTCATCAATATTTAATTTGTGAGAGATACCTCTTATTTCATTTTCTATACTTTTAAGACTTTCTAAATACTGTGTTCGTTTCTTTTCAGCATATTTATCTTTTTTATTATTTAAAACTTCCAAATTGAGCCTTATACCAAAAAATTTACTTAATATAGAATCATGTAGTTCCCTTGAAATTCTTTTTCTTTCTGAACTACTGCCTTCTTCAAATTTCTGTTGGGAACGTAATAACAAATCATAAATTCTTTCATTAGAATCTTGCTGCTGTTTCTTTAATACCAGCTTTTTATTTCTTGAATTTTGACGCTGAATAATATAGGAAAGAAAAAATAGAAGGAGTACTAGCAAAATACCCACAGTTAAATAGGTTTTTTGCTGATTCAAGGTATTGGCCTTTTCTATAAACTGATCGGTTTCAAACCTTATTCTCGCAAATTTATTCCGAACTGCTCTTTCTTCTCGCAATAAGCTATCGTTAAGAGTAATATAGCTGTTCAAGTATGTTTGTGCATTTTGAGGTTCTATTTTGGCCAAGAGTTGATTTGATGCAAGTAGGTCTCGATTGTTTTGTGTTTCTGCAGCCAAAAGTCTCGCTTTTTTAATATATCGAAGAGCCTGAGTAGTATCACCACCTAAAAGGTAATACTCACCTAAATGAAGTTTATTAATTATAATACCGGACTCATGACCAATACTATCACGGATTTTTAAAGCCTTATGTAAAAGAAATGAAGCTGTTTCATTATTTCCCAATTTTAATTCTGAATAGCCTAAATTATCAGAAAGCATAGCATAAAGCTTAGTATTTTTATAAAAAATGCTATCTATAGAAAGTGCTTTTTTATAACTATCAATAGCCTTCGAATGATTTTCTAATTTCTGAAATACAACTCCTAGATTATTTAAGGATCTTCCAGAATTTATTGGATCATTTAGATTTTCCGAAATTTTAAGAGCTTTGAGGTGATAAGTAAGAGCCTCAGAATATTCTCCTAATCCATTGTAAATTATACCTAAATTGTTGTTTGCAGAATAAATATAATTTTGGTTATTAGGAGTGTCTTCTATTAGTCCTAAAGCCTGAAAAGTGGTATTTTCACTGCCAATATAATCTTTAACCTTTTCTTGTAAAATTGCCATATTAAGTAACATTTTACCGGCTTTTTGTTTCTCATTGGCTTCCAAATAATGATTAGAAGAAAGATTATAATAGAAATAAGAACTATCTATAAAATTTTCTTGATAAAAATAATTGGCAAGATCCCAATAGGAGGCCGCAATTCCCGATTGGTTACTCCTGGTTTTTGAAGAATTATAAAAATATTTATTCCATTCTCGAAATTTTAAAGAATCTCCCTTCTTATAAAAAGCATAACTGATATCAGAGATCAATGTATTTTTTAAGGAATCATTAGGTAAGTGTAAAAAGTCGTTTTTAAGTCGCTGGTACTGATTAATATCATCCGTAGAAATTATTCTTTCAGCCAGTTTTTCTTGCTTGTTAGAATCTAAAGCTTTCTCCTTCTCTTTACAAGAAAAGAGAAGGAAGAAAACATTTAGAAATATTAAATAAGGTGGTATTTTAATCTGCATTTATGCAGGTAAAAATAGGAAAATATAATTAATTGAAATTTGGAAGACTAATCGCCATTTCTATCATCAATGATTGGATTATCTTCATCCCCAGAGGCTGCTTTTTCTAACTTAATTATTTGATCATCCATTTTAGGTTGCTCTTCAGGCAACGCCTCTGGCTCACAAGCTAAACTTATTATACTCATTATGAAAATAGCGGAAAACATCTTAATTAACCTCATTATTATAAAATTTTTATAGATTGAACATTTTATACACTCCTCTATCTCCACTAATTGAAAAAGAGGAATATCTTGAATAATTAAGAATTCTTAATACACTGTTAACACCTCAAAACTAAGTCAGGATCCTAAAAAAGTAGAGGTTAAAAGTTCCTTCATGGTCAGTTGCCCACTAGGGATGGTGAATGATATTATTTGAAGGGTGAATAGTGTTTGGAAAGAAAGGTGTCGGAGCAGTTATTATACATCTATGACTGAGAGATTTTCCTGCATCAGTAAAGACCTTAATTTAGTAATCTCAGCACTATATGATTTGCTAAAAGGAATCTCCTTTAATCCGGCCTGATATTCAAGACTAATTTTGTTCTTAGAAAAGCTTATGCGCTTTATAAAATCTCTGTTTATCATATAACTTTTATGAACTCTAAGAAAAGTTGAAGGAAGAAGGTTTTCATATACCTTCATACTTTTAAACCCTACAACCTTATTACCGGAAGCAAGATGAAAGTCAGTAGCGTTATTATCAGCTCTTAGAAAAACTATATCTGATAAATTCAAAAATTGATAGTCGGAGTAAGACTTTAAACACAGTTGCCCTCTTTTGCTATGTTTTTTTTTAAAACTCATTAGTGTTTTCCTTAGTTCGGATAGTAATAATGGTTTTAATAAATAATCAAAGAAATTATTTTTCAATGCTCTATAAGCATGATCCTTGGTTCTGGAAATTGCGATAAACCGCGGTAGCTCATCTATGTATTGATAAAGTTGATTTACAAAAGCAAACGGATCAGATAACCGCTCATTATCTAGGTCTATAAAAACGATCTGAGGTCGAAAACTTAAGATATTATCACAGGCTTTTTCTTCATTCCCAGTGTACCCTATACAATTAAAATCTTCAAATTGTCCTGGCATTTCTAATAGACGACCGATCAGATCAGAATCATCGCTAATAATAGAAAATTGAAATTCCATGCAGGGGACTTAAAGAAATTTAATTATTAATGGATTTTAGACTATAATTTATTCTTAGGTAAAATTACAATGACAACTATTTTCATTACCTACAATGACCTTAATATAGTTACGGTTAGACCTTACATTTTAAATCTCCTTTGTAAGGAAAATGATAGTAAAAAAGTGTATCTATTTTCTCAGTTTTTTAAAAATAGCTTTCTACTTCTCAATGGCGTATGATATAGTTTCGATTGATGATATAAGCATTAAAACAATGCCTATTTAATAGTAAAAAGTTCTTTACAGGACTTTAAGCAATTAGTAATTTAAAAAATAGCCAACACAAACGTTTAGTGTTGTGTTTTTACAACCTTCATTTTTGCTCAGCATTCTAATAAGAGTTTCCTAGGATGAGTATGTAATATCTTGGCCTGTTTCTATTTTTATCCTTGAATAGGATAAAATGAGTCTTAAATGATTGTTTGATCGAATTTTTATTGCGAGGATTCTGTTAAATCTAAATCTCAAGTTTCCATTTACTTCACTACCGATTATTTTTCAATTTCAGTGTTTTCTCTACTTCCAGGCTGTAGCTGTTATTACCTTTTTTGTGATGCAAAATACCAAGATTTAGAACTTAGTCCAGATTGCATAAGCCAGTCAGGTTACACCCTCCTTTTTATAAATCTTCCCTAATTCTAAATCTTGAAAATGTATAAGCATCAAAAAAGGTAACAGCAAACGGCTCTATAGGAAGTAAATCAAAAAATACAATTATGAAATCATTTCAAAACAATAAAACCGGTAGTGAAGTAAAAAAATCAAAAAAGGAAAACGCTCCGGATATAATAAGTAAATCAATGTTTAACCTTTAAATCTTTTAATTATGAGTAATCTAAGAAACAATGTTCAGTTAATCGGAAACGTGGGGAATGCTCCAGAAATCATCAACTTCGAAAGTGGTAAAAAAGTCGCTCGATTTTCTTTGGCTACTAATGAATTCTACTATGTAGAAGACGAGAAAACACAACAAACCTACTGGCATAATCTTGTGGCCTGGGGAAATCAAGCCGATATTATTGAAAAATATGTCGGCAGGGGAAAAGAGATCGCAATCTCTGGAAAGCTTACTTCACGATCTTATGAGAATAAAGACGGCGTAAAACAATTCGTTACCGAAGTAATAGTCAACGAAGTTTTATTATTAGGGAATAAATCCAGTGAGGCAATTTAATAAAAAAGAGGGCTTCATCGTCGAAAGTGAGCCCTCTTTTAATACAAACTTATAACATAGAACACCTATGAAAACCAAAGTTAATGAAATAAATGTGAGTTACTGCGGAAATATTAAAGTAAGTGAATTGCCGAAAATCAATTCCTCTGAGACCGCAGCTGAAGTACTATTCAGTAATTGGGATAAAAACAATATTGAACTTTACGAAAGTTTTAAAGTGATGCTTTTGAACAATAATAATCGAGTAAAAGGAATTTATCAATTATCTAGCGGGGGAATAACCGGAACCCTGGTTGATGTTAGAATACTGTTTGCAGTGGTTTTAAAAAGTCTTACTACTGCTATAATACTGGCGCATAACCATCCCTCAGGTATATTAAACCCTAGTATTCCTGATAAATCCCTAACTACTAAAATTAAAAATGCCGCAGCCTTTTTTGATATTAAAGTTTTAGATCATCTTATCTTGAATCCCGAAGGTAATTATTATAGCTTTGCCGATGATGGTATCCTATAATACCATGTAATCTTAGCCTACTTAAAGCCCTTTCTAATTTAGAAAGGGCTTTTTATTATTAGGTCAGGTCGGTCGTTTTTATTACTCGTCTAGTTTTATAACGACCCTATTTTAAATTCTTTCCGTTATTCTGAATCACTAACCCAGGCATTTCTACCATTTTCATAGCCTTTCTTAAATGCCTTGACATTTTCATCCCAGTCATACACCGTTGCGAATAAAAACACACTTATAATCCCTAACAGATAAAATTTAGCATCCCGGGAGCTTATTTTTAATTTCATTTCTATAAAATTATAATTGGATTTGGTTTCGAATATAGGATTTTATGCCTAAAAAATAAATTAATATTTACCACTTAACATCAACTAAAACCTATTAGATACAATGCAAATAATAGCCTTATATTATTTATTATCAGAGCTTTAAATTATTTATTTTTTTATACTTTTAAATATAAATTTTTCCCATTTAGAATAACTATAGGATACTATTTCTGACTTTCGCTGATCCTATTTAAAATAAAACAAAATTATAAATACCGGACTTTCCGGTTTTTTATAGCTATTCGATTAATGCTGTATTCTAAGAAAAATATCGTCCCGACTTCGGGACAAAAAGGAAAGCAAGAGGGTAACACGCGCTGCGATGTTAAGTCCTTTTTTCTGTAATGATTGGCATTATTTAATATCAATTGAAGTTAAATATTGTAGGGAAGTGAAATGGGATAGGAATTTTTCACGGAAAAATTTTCTAAGCCCAGTAATACCCACAATTTTTTCACGAAAAAATGAAAAATCAAAGCAAAAAAGAATCCTTTAAAAACCTTAGTATTAAAACTTCGGTAGCCAAACGCTTCCGAAAATTCACTAAGGATTTAGGACTTAGACAATCAGCAAGCCTGGATCTGATGCTGGACTTTTTTGAAACGAACAGGCTCTCTCCTACCCAACATCTCGGACCCAATATGAAGTCCCTGGAAAATCACCTGGAGAAAAGGATCAATGCTTCTATTGCTATTGTAAGAGCTATAGAAAATACCCAAACCAAACCTACACAAGCTATGCTTGCCGCCCTATTTGAAAGCCTGCCTGAAAAAGCTAAAAAGAAACTACCACCCTCTTTTGAACAGGCACTGCAGAATACCCTGGCTCATAAACCTATCATACAAAAATTACCTGAAGCCCCACCTGAAAAAAAAGACCTTGAAGCGATCCTCAAAAATATAGAACTGGTGAAACCTACTTTCGGAAAACCTTACCTAAAAGCAAATATGGAATATGATGAGCTGAAATCCCTTAAATATAAATATCATGTATATCACGATTAGCCCACAGAAAATAGACCCTGCCTTCTCCAGTAGCGTAGCCGATTTTGTAGACTACCTGGAAAAGGAAAATACGGACCGCCTGCCGGAGGCACAGGAATACTTTTTTAATCAAACCCAGGAGAAAATTACACGCGATCAGGTCATCAAAGAGATCGATGGAAATACAGCAAAGCTTAAAACTACCGAACCCCGATATTACTCTCTGACCATTAATCCCTCCCAAAAAGAATTGCATCATATCAAAAATGACCCGGAAAAACTTAAAGCATACACCAGGGAAGTGATGAAGGATTATGCCGCTTCCTTCAACCGGGAAATCAATGGTCGGCCCGTTCAGGTTTCCGATTTAAAGTATTATGCAAAAATTGAATTCTCCCGAACTTTCAAAGAACGTGATAAAGAAGTCCGGGAAAATGCCCCTTATAACAATAAGATAGCTCATTTAAAGAATGAGCTGCGAAAAGTGCAACGCGGTGAAATTCCCGGCCACCCCCATACTATTAGAAAAGAAATATTAAGCCTGCAAAAGGAAGCTCCTCATAAAATTGAAGGGAAACTCATCGATGAAGGCATGCCTAAACAAGGGAATCAAACTCACCTTCACCTTATCGTGAGCCGTAAAGATCAATCTAACTCCGTTAGCCTTTCCCCTGGAAGTAAGTATAAAGCTTCCGAAGTGACCCTGCACGGAAAGATCGTGAAGCGCGGTTTTGACAGAGATCGCTTCTTTGACAAGGCAGAGAAAACCTTCGACCAAAAGTTTAATTATAAACGCAATTTTGTGGAGCAATATAGCGCCAGAAAAACCTACCTGCAATCTCCTCAAAAGTACTATTCCATAATTCTCAAGCTTCCAACCAACGAGCGGAAAGCTGCGATGGGAATACTAAATACCGAGATTTCTAAAATTCCGGATGCCAAGATCCGGTTTGCCGTAAAACAGTTCCAAAAAGCTATAGAGCTCGGTTTAAAATCCAGTTCTATTGGTTATTAAACCTATAAATATATGATACTCTATTTCTTTATTACCTATGCTATAATCGGTGGTGGATTCGCATTATTAAACCGCCTCAATCAGTTAAGCTTTTTTCAGTGCTTTGGTATTATAGCCGTTTCTAATTATGCCCTGTTTATGATATACCCCAAAGAAGGTTATATCATTATTATGTACGCAAGCCTTCCCCTGATACTTATCCTACTGATTATTTATGGTTTTCAATCAAATTATAAGAGTTCTGTTGCTTCAAAATATCGCGTAAAATTTGCCCTGGAATCAGGTAGCCTTTCTATTCAAAATCTAAAACGGGGGGTTTCGATAACGGGCGCCGCCGGAAGCGGAAAAACCGAAAGTGTAGTCTATAATTTTTTAAAACACCTGTCGCGAAATAATTTCTGCGGGATCATTCACGACTATAAGAATTTTGAACTTACCGAATTAGCCTATCCTCTTTTTAAAAATTCCGATCTCCCATTCAAGATTATCTCTTTTGATCCTGTTTATCACAAAGTAAATCCTATTGCTCCACAATACCTTCCCGATGAGGAAAGTGTCAATGAAATCGCCAGGGTACTTATGGAAAACTTACTCGAACAAAAAGAGCAATATGCCAGCGGTACTACCCGCTTCTTTAATGATGCCGTAGAAGGAATTCTATGTGGAATGATCTGGAAACTTAAAACCCATCATCCAAAACTTTGTACCCTGCCGCATCTTATAGCGCTTTATCAAAGAATGAATAGTGAGCAGCTTATTGAATTTTTAAGTTCAGATATCACTTCCAGAGCCATGGCGGATGCCTTTATTAGTGGAATTGAATCTGAACGGCAAACGGCAGCGGTAAAAGGCACCTTGGCCAATGCTTTTAAAAAGATTACCACTCGAAAAATATTCTTTTGCCTCTCCGGTCACGACATCTCCCTGGACCTAAATAACCCACAAAATCCGGCTGTTGTTTCAATCGTAAATAATCCAAAAAATGAATCAGCCTATTCACCGGTAATTGCAATGATTCTGCATACGGTTATCAAACAAATGAGTGTCAGAGATCGTAAAAGCGCCTTCATTTTAATGGAGGAAGCCCCAACTATCCGCTTGCTTCATATGCACCGAATACCGGCTACTCTTAGAAGTTATGATATCGCTACATTATACATCCTCCAGGATAAAGTACAAAATGATTTACTCTACGGCGAGAAAGCTAGCAAAGCAATCCTTGCGAACCTTTCCTACCAGTTCTTCGGAAAAGTTAATGACCCGGTAACCGCTGCTTATTATGAGAAGTTTTTTGAACTGGTAAAACGAGATACGGTCAGTATCAGTAAAGGGGCAGGCCTGAATTTTGACACCAGGATTACAAAGACTAAAAGAGAGGTTTCTAAATTGCGGGCAGATCTTTTTTTCAGACTTAAACCAGGAGAATTTGTAGCCTATGCCGATGGGAAAGAGAAAAAAGTCCAGTTCAAGTACCCCAAGATTAAAAAGGCGCTACCTGAAAAATTTAAACATTTTTCTATTAATGAATTGGAAACCCGCTTTGCGAGTATTTATACCGATGTGGAAGATTTGCTAAATTCTAAGTGAATATTTATTTAAATTCAGGAGGGCAATTTAATTAAGTTCAGATAAAAATCAATCTAGAAAAACTATCTCTAAATTGAGATATATTAATTGAGTAATATTCAGTACTTTTTGGAAACATCTTTCTTCAAAACCAAAGCGGCCTAATATTTTACTCTCACTTTTTTATTCTTAAAAAAACTCTATTAAAATTATATTCCAACACTGAAATACTAAGTAAGGTTTTCCCTTACTTTTAGTAAGGTTTATGTTTCAACTTTCTGGTTTTTAAGATTTAAATTCCCATTCTATTAATCTTTTAATCATACATTTTATGAAAACCCCAAAACTATTATTAGGCATCCTGGCAACAGGTGCATTACTAATTTCCTGTGAAAAGGAAGAAACAGCAGCTCCAGAAGAAACTAAAATGGAGGAGACCTTAGAGGATACAAAAATTTCAAAGGAAGATCTCAAACAAATTGCTGATTTACACTTTAATACTCAGGATGCTCAGGCAATAGACTTTTTACTTCCCAATGGAAACACTAAAGAGTCATTCCTTATTGAAGGTGATATTGTAGTGGATCAGGAGCAGTTAGAAACTATGAGTGCTGCAAACATAACTGATAAGCAATACCGTACCTTTAACCTGGTATCGAGTCCGCGAACCGTGAATGTAATCGGGTTTACAGCTAGTTCCGGTCAGGGATTAACTTCAAAGCAGCGTACTGCCTTACAGCGCGCCATCAACAATTACAATTCCCTAAATATCGGGCTTAATTTCACGCTAACTTTTGGTACTAATTATGGGCCTTATGACATTGTGGTATATCAAAACTCTAATGGTCAGGCTGGTGGAGTTGCTGGTTTTCCAAGCGGTGGAGATCCATACAAATATGTACAAATCTTCTCCGGAATGGAAAATTACAGCACTTCAACCAATGAGCACGTGCTTACACATGAGATAGGCCACTCGGTAGGTTTACGCCATACTGATTGGTTTAGCCGACAGAGCTGTGGACAAAGCGGTGAAGCTGCAGGATCTGATGGGGCAGTTTATATACCAGGAACTCCTGAAGGTTATGATTCTAATTCATTAATGCTTGCTTGCTTTAGCTCAAACGAATCAGGAAATTTCGGTTACTATGATGAAGTAGCTCTGGAATATCTTTATTAATGTTAGACAATTTAAAATTGTCTTAGCTAAATTAGAAGGAAATGGATGTCAATAAAGACATCCATTTCTTTTTATAGAAAATTCAAAATTTAGGATTGAATTTATTCCTGAAAAAATCTAAAAAGAAAACACAGGTAAATTAAATCTCTGAGTTTTAAAATGAAAGCTCAAAAAACCTTGAGCCTCGTTTTTCAATGAGTTCCAAATGAAGTTCTTGATGTTCTCCTAAACTGAATTTTGAATAAACAACGCTAAATTCCTGCACCTCTCCGACCGCTACCGCTTTAGGAACTTCTTTCCTATAGACTGGTTCAAACTGAATTTTTTGATAAGAACTTCTTCTTGATTTTTTGCCCTGTATCTTAAAAAGAGCTAAATCCCCGATCTCCAAACTAATATTCGACCGGTTTTTTATGCGATATGTTATATATACTTCATCCCGATGATGCTGCATTCCTAATACCTCGATGCGTATTCCTGCTTTCCTTTTTATCGCTAAGCGCTTTTTAGTTTTCGACGCGAAATAAGCTGAAAGTTTCTGATAATAGGTTTCTTTTCTATCTTTAATTTCTGCGCTTTTTTCAGGAAGTGGCTTTGATTCGATAGCACTGGAATCTTTTAACCTGATCTTGTCTACCCTCTTTATTTGAAAGGAATAATCGCTTAGACTATCACTGTATTTTAAGGTGTATGTATAGATCTCCCCGTCCAGGGTCCTTAAAACTAAATTGCTCTGGTACCCAGGGGTCCCCTGTAACAAGCCCAGAATATCAGGCTTTGTTTTGTCATAGGTAAAAACAAAAGACTCCGAACCAGTGACGGCTTGCACGATAGGCTCCGGGCTTATGACTACTGTATTTTGAAATTCATTACAGTATATAGTTCCCGATTGGGCTGTGAGTAGCCCGGGTAGCAATGACAATAAATAAAATAGTACTAGATTTTTCATAATGCCGGTTTTAAGATTAATTGATGTTGATGTAAAACTTTGACTTTTACATTGCGGTTATCCCGCTGAAAAATTGCTTTCAATCCCCTAACCTGGGGAACTCCCGAAATATTAATATCCTGAATAACATCATCCAGCACCTCGGTGGTTGCCTGGCTCCTAAAAGAGTTTTCTATATAGATTCCCTCAAGTCCATCAGTTAGATCATAAGCTACCAATTTCCCTCCCGGTATGGAATTTCCTGTAAGTTCAAGTAATAAGCGATTAGCTCTAAAACCAGACCTGGCATAAATAAGACTATTGGAAGCAAGGCTGTCTTTTCCGATCTTTATAGGGTCAATTGTTCTAAGTTCTAAACGTTCATCCTTTCGTACAACCTGATCCCCATTTACACTAACCCGAAATCTTGCAGAGCTATCTTCCAGAGATATGCTTTTTTGGTCTTTTGAAACAAAGAAAAATTCCAGATGCCCCTCCCCTGGAATATGGTCAGGTGAATTAGTTGATTTGATGACACTCGTAATACCTGATGTATCTTTTTCCTTAAAGGAGGATGTGACAGGTTCAAAATGATATTCATCAGGCTCCGGACCACTCTTTAATATGCTGTCCATTAGCTTGGTCTTTTCATTTTCTCCCAGATAAGGGTCGTAAGGTTCGTATGCCTCGAAGTCCATATCTGGATATAAACTTGGCGGAACCCGATCGCGTTCTTCCCGCAACTGGTTCACAGCCTCCATTCGACTTTGATATTCCTCAGACTCCCCAATTAATGCCGGCACATCCGGATTGCTAATTTTCTTTTCCGTCATCTTCTCATCAGTCTCCATCCCCCAAAAGCCGTAAGCCACAATAAAGCAGGTTATTAATACGACTACTCCTATAAAAACAGCTTTTTTTCTATCAATATTCATCACGTTGTTTTATTAATTGGTTTTCAAAAAAATTAGTGATCAGCAACCCGTGTGGATTATTTGGAAAACTACGGTCTACCCTTATGAGCTCTCCACTGGTCACTAACTGGTATTTTTCCGTGGAACTCCCCCGATTGATCTCAAACCAGGTAGTCACCTCGAATGTATAAGGCGCTTGCGCCAGGTTCACCGTAGATTCTATTTTAGTCACCCTTTGTACTAGGGAATACTGCAACAAACGATTGTAAACCCCATCTGCCTTTTTCTGACGGTACACCTGATCTACAGAACTGTTGCCGAGCCATAAGGCTTTTGCTATGTTTTCTTTATAATTACTGGTATTTAGATCATAGAAATATCGGTGAAACTGATCTAAATGAGATTTGACCTCCACCGCTAACTGGTCTTTTTGACTTACCATTTCTAGAGGAAGTATACCTCCATCCGGACTAATGGCAAAAGCCTTATTCAAAAAATCCTGCTGTACCTGACGAACCTGATATAGAGAGATCATACTACTGAAAAAAGCCATCAACAAAACGCTAAGTACTATAAAACGGTTAAGACGTAAGACTTTGTAAATATGGGTATAAGGTGTTTTCATAGCTTAAGATTTAAGTGGAAAAGATTCGGAAGGTGAAAGTAATGGCTCTGTGGTAGAGCTTGAATTTTAATAATACGATAAAAGCTACCGAGCCTAACTGGATGACCGGGGCCAGTATGCTATCTTCCCCATTACTGCCGATTAGACCAGGCCAGAATTCAGTATTGATCGCCAGGTAGAGTTGGTTGATAAAAATATTGACCAGAAAGAAAGCCGGTACGATCATATAAACCGCTGCATAAAGTTTGAAAAACCGGTAGCCCATCTCACGAAATTTCTCGAACACGGATAAACTGATCACCAGCGGAAAAAACACCTGCATCAAGCCCAGAATAAAAAAACGCTCCGCCAGAAATAACGGATATATAAACAGATCCATGATCCAGAGAAATAGGCCTAAAATAAAGGCGATCATTTTTAAAGCATAAAACGGGGTAACCAGATATTCGAAAAGTAAACTTAAAGCTTTGCTCCCTGCCTCCAGTAAACCTACATCTCGGTCGATCTCTACATCCTGTAACTGTAAAGGAATAAGAGCAGGCGCTGTATCCCTGAAGTTAGATTCAATACCTACCAGAATACCATCAAAAGCAGCCAGGATCTGGTCCGAAAAAATAACCAGCAGCACCACCATAAAATTTTTGATAAGCTCCGAAGGACTCAGTCCCCAGGTATATCCGTCCCTGGCCACAGCTCCTTCGTGGTATTTCTTTATAATATTTACCAGAAAAAGGAATACCGCAAGTGCCTTCATTCCCGTAATGGTATACTGAGAGAACTCAGTTTCTTTGATGGTAGTAAATACCGCATCTACATATTCCAGACCCAGATCCATGATTCTTAATATTGGGCTTGTCGCCGATTAATTTCCTCCTTGATACGCCTGAACTCAATTAGGATCTCGTAACGTTGCTTTTTTAAACCGATCTCCCGGATAACCTCACGGGATCGCATCCGCTGGTTCTCCAGTACTTCCAAACGTTGTGCATCATCCATATTCAGGATATCACTAGTGAGTAATTGCTGCATAAAATCCAGGTCCTCCAGAGCATTTTCCATAAGGCTGTTAAAGGACTCGCTAATACGGTCCACTTCCTCCGGGCTGATATATGGTGAGGAAATAATCTCTCTTAAGTCACTCCTAACGGTTTCGTATAAGCTTTGGTTATTTTCCACGATCTCCCGGACCGTTCTAAGCTGTTTGATCACTGCATTTACTTTTTCTATACGCTCCTTTTGTTCTTTTAAAAACCGGGCGGTTTTTAAAAGTTCCGAGGTTTGCTTAGCCGATTCGATAAGGGATTGCCCAAGGGCCAAAAAATTGGTATTATCATACACAGGCATCCCCTGGCAGGCAGCGCCTGCAGGCAATAATAAAAATAGGGTCAATGCAAAGGCAAATGTTCTAAGTTTTTTTCTTTTTTTCATGATTATTCTGTTTTAGTGGTTAAAAATTCTAAGATGGCTGCTTCCATATTTTTTGTCCGTTCATAAATTTCTAGAATAGCCTGATTCTCCTTTCCATCAGTGAGATAGGCAGCGTATACTTCCGGGGGCACCTCCAATCGGAAAATATTGGACTCTTTGCCTATCTTGATAAAGATCTCGGTATACTTACGTTTACCTTTTAGATCATTGCGAATGGAATGTAGCTGGTTTAAGTCATGGGCACTTAGGTTAAGCCTGCGAACAAGATCCTTATATCCCTTTTCATTATGAAGGCTATAAATAACCTGAGTATTTTCAAGAATACTAGCTGCCGTAGCATTTTCTGGAAGTTGATTTATCGACTGTAAGATGATTCCAATAGCTCCCTCCTGTTTGCGAATAGCCTGGTAATAGAATTCCACACTTTCCAAAACATTGTCGAACTTAAGCTGCTTGGCAAACTCGTCGAATAGAATAATGCCCCGTTCTCCGGGATTTTTCCAAATCGTACGTTGTACCGCCGATTTAATTAATTTGAGCATGACCGAAAGGATTTCCCTATTATCCCTTACCTCGTCCAATTCAAAGATGATCAGGCGTTTGTCCTCCAATTTATAAGCCTGGTCTTCACTGGACTCGAAGAGAAAACCATACATTCCCCTACCAACATATTCTGACATGATGTGAAGGAATTGCACGGTGTCAAAATAATCTTTCCCAATGCCAAGACTAGATTCAAAAGTCTCCTGGTTTGTAGCTACAAACCGGTAAAAACCTTCCAGAGAATAAGGACCGGACTCCTGCTCATAATAAAATCGAAGAATCTTTTTTATAGCCACCTGTCCCTCTTTGGCGACCTTGAGTCCGGAAGCATAGAGCTCCATCAAAAAACCACACAGGTCTTCAATCCGCTCCGGGCTCAGGTCATCTGGGTTTGTTATATAAAAAGGATTGATCCCTAAATTCTTTCCGTGCTCATAACGCAGGATAATATGATCCTTTGGATAGAGTTTAGCGAATTTAGAATAAGATCCACCAAGGTCGATGATAACCAGACGGGTGCCTGCTTCAAAAAACTGTCGTAAAATGTTATTAGCCAGAAAAGATTTACCCTCTCCTGTGGGAGCGAAAATGGCGAAATTCCTGGCTTTTATCCGTTTTTTATCACTATCCCAGACATCCTTAATGACCGGAGAATTAAATAAACGTTCATTAAAGAGAACACCTTCCTCATCGCTGCGATAACCGGTATTATTGATCCATAAACATAAAGCGTGCTTAAGATCGGTCACATAGAGATCCTCATTAGAAAATGCCGGACTATGTCCGAAATAACTATTTAAAAAATACTGGTATAATAAAGACCCGGCCGGTTCATAAGGTTTTATATCCAATTCCTTAAAACCACTTTTGATCGTGGAACTTATCCGGCTTAGTTCTTTTTGATCTTTGCCGGAAAATAGAATGTTTACCTGTCCCCTTACAATTCGGGACTGCTCATCCTTCCCGATAGTCTCTAGAATTTCCTCGATCTGTGATAAACAAATCTTATTTTGGGTACCAAAATTTACACTCTTTAATAGCTCCTCGCGTTTTTTATTTAAGATGGTAATCCACCTGGAACGCTCATCCAAAAAAAACACCTGATTGACAATATGATCTTCATATAATTCCAAACCAAAATCATCCAAAAACCCCTTATGAAAACTGATCTCATCCGAAGTAAAGCGGGAATGTGGTTTGCTGGTTTGTACGCCCTGGCCAAAACAAGACTCGTGGTTTATGGCTAGTATCCCAAGCCTTTGGCTGCCTATGCGCAGTTCCCCGTCTTTTAATTTTATATCGGTATCACTTCCTTTATGAAATCCATTGAAATACTGGTTGGTAATAGTAATGGCCTTTTCCTCTGAAATGGGCTTTAGGCTTATATTTGCGGTATTATTCAAATAACCCACAGAATCACTTACCGCTGCCATAAATTGCCGGGTTTCGGTATTCATTTTAACAGGCAGCTTTTTTGGAACTTTTACAAATGGATTAGCCATCCTGGGGCGGGAAAAAGATTTGTTGAATGGCCAGATGAAGAATATATAGCTTTGATGATCCAATAATTTCCTGCCCTGAAAATGCTTTTGAGTTGCTTTGGAGAGAAAGGTATCCCCCGCTAGTTCCTTAGATTCAAATTCTTTTTTGAGATAGATATCCTGCTTATGGACAACACTATTCGTAGGAAGTGTTTTTAATGCCTGAAACCAATTGCTGTGTAATTTTTCATAAGCTTTTTCTGAAAGGGAAAAGATCTCAGGAAGCTCCAGCTCGTAACCCAAAGCAACATTTCCGTTGGCCAGAAAGATCAGGTGTTCCTGCTGGTCAATTATCGGGTAATAATTCTGTAAATTAATATTCATAGTACTTGCTTAATCCTGTTTGTTTATTCGAAATAAGTGAAGGAAGCCTTGAGCTTACCTGGGTAAATGGCAAAGTGTGTATTCGAAGTAAAGTGATATACAACCCGAAATTCCACACCACCAGCGCTAACATTAATAAGAGCTTAAAAGCGAAAATGATCACGAGCAGTGATGCGATCACAGAAGCCATCTGGATCGCAAAACTGCTAACAGCCAACCCGAAGATCACAGCATTCTTGCGGATATTACGGTATACCGCGTAGCTTTTCATTAGACTACCATACCTATGAGGTAAGTGAAAATTCCAACTACCGCTCCTGCGATAAGTACAAAAACAAGCACCCTGGTGATGCCTTTTTTAAGGTCTGCATTTTCTCCAAAGAAATGCCCGGCATTAAATAGAAAACCTACCAGGAAAATAACACCCAGGATGATGGGGAACACCGCCCGGATGGTATCCGAAATATCGGCTACGGATTGCTCAATCCCTCCGATCTGTGCGAACATCGGAAGACTGAAAAGGGACAAAAAAAGGCTGGGGTAGAAAACGTTTTTCATAGAGTATAAGTTTTAAGTTCATCGGAAAACTAAAACTTAAGCCCATTATAATCATTTAATAAACAACACTTTAACCTTCAATTTCCTGATTTTTATAGTATTAAAAGTCAACGTGTTGTAAAATTATTTATTTGTCACCGGGCGTTAACAAAAAGTCTGCCCACAGCAAAGGATGCATACCAGCCTGGGCCACTTCGCTATTTATACCTGGATAACAATACCAGTTATGCGTTCTACCTGACCAGATTCCCCTGCGGTTAAGACCGCAGCTTAAAAGCTCAGCCGAAGGAGTGTTATTATATAAAAGGTATTGTGTTTCCCGGAGATTGATCCCCTTTTGATACGCACCCAGGCTGAAATAGGAGGCGGCCTTTCCATAATCCCGGTCTGCCTTGAAACATCCGCTTTTTAGGATATTGCGGATTTCCTTTTTTATCATAAGTTCGGAGAGGGATTCACAATAAGATGGCCGGCCTAAACCCCCGCAACATATTAAAAGATCGTGGAACATATCCAGTTGCTCTTCCCAGACTTTGCTGATAAAGCTCAATTGATTCCTTCTTTTTTGATCAGCTTTCTCCCCTTTCTCCAGCCCGGAGAGATTGGTTTGAAGTATCCTAAAAAGCTGGTTTTTTGGATCCCTTAGCCATAGTATTTGCAAGCCGGTATCAAAAAGCGGCTTTCCTTCTGAATCTTCTGGGTTGCAATAACTGCGGCATACCGAAAGGCTATAGCCTTTCCTTAATAATATTCCAAAACCTAAACCCTGGTTGGAATTTCCTTCAAAATAGTAGCAATCCCGGTAGTTAAAATCAGCCAGATACTTATCTCTAAAGCTAATCAGGCTGGCGCGATCCTCTACCTCCTGCAATAGAAGAACATCAGGGTTAATCTCGCTAATCACTCTAGCTTTATGGATGACCGATTCTCGTGGAATCATCTGGCTGGTCATTTTGATCCAGCTATGACCGGCCTTGAAATCTTTTTCCAAAGTCCGGGCTGAGGCCACTATTTTTCCGTGTAGAAAGTCCCCGTGTTTTCTAAGTACAAGGTATTTTTGTGGGTGTTCTTTACTAAGCCCCATTAGAAAAGACAATTCCCTAAGCCTTCGATAATCCTCATTTAGCCTTAAGCCTTTCCTTAATATGGCCTCAAATTCATCCAGCCAGTCCATAAAATTTTTACTGTGCCCGGTTCCAAGAAGTGACTCATCCCTGAAAAACAGGTTCTGGATATTATAACTTGCTATTCTCATAATTTATTTGCGTTTATCGGCCGAATTCTTATCAAAATTGACCAGGTTAAATAATTTACGCATACGGCTACGTACTCGGTTGCCATAGCGCTCCTCCAATTCCTCGGCTATGAGGTTGGTACTGGCGTGGGTCCTGACGTTATGATTTAGGAAAAGCTCATACCTGGAGAGCAAAATTTCCCCCACTACATTACATTCCTGCCCATAATATCTTCCCATAGGTTCCACCCCCAAATCATCCATACACAGGTATCCGGAATTCCCATAATCCTCAATGGTCTTATAACCCAAATGATTGAAGGAGAAAACGATATTCCGGCTGGGGATAACCTGATAAGCCTTTTGATGAGGAACCAGGTGACGGAGCAATTTTAAAATACTGGTCTTTCCACATCCTACCGGGCCGCTAATAAGCAAGCCCTTCTTTGGATCCATTTGGAACTTCTCACATTGTTCTAAATCGGCGATCATATAATTACAGAGCTGAAATAGCAAAGCTTCATCTTCAGAGTAAATTCTAAATTCCTTGAATAAAAGCTTCCCCTTGATCTCCAAATACTCCAACATTTTCTGGAAATCGTAACAGACTTTTTTGCCTTTAATTTTTCCGATGTGATAGCTTACGCCTCCTTCAATAATTTCACAAGGGTTGACCATAATCTTTGTTTTTTGTGGTTTTTAAATAATCAGGAGCTTCCTTACGACTATTTTTTTTGAACTCCTCTGCCTTAAGAACCCAACTATGAGCAAGGGATTTCCAATTTTGAACCGGGAGATTTCCGCCCACCTTCCATCCATTAGCCTCGTAGTGATGATAAAATTTCAAGGCTTCCTGAACAGACCATTTTTGTTCTTTAAAAAAATTAATTACTTCATCTGCATTGGGCCTATCTCTGGTATGTTTAGTTTCTTTAGTAGGTTTACTATTGTTTGTTTCATATACCAGCGCTTGTTCATTACTGGTCCCAGACTTATCCCCGAGGCGTCCATCACTGGAATCATACTCATTTACCTGCTGTTTATCACTGGTTTCCAGCTCATCCATTACTTGTTTACTACTACTCCAAAAAATGGACATCATCACTTGGCTGCCCTTTAAGGGATTTTTTGAAGGGAGATAGGTGATGTAATTCCACTTGCTGAGTTCCCGAATACAACGATGGTAGGTCGTTAAAGATCCCACCTTGGAGGCCTGCATAATTTCCTCTCGTTGTACAAAAAACTGTTTTCTGAAGCGGAACAAATTCCAATACTGAAAAAGTGCGTAATAGATACTAATGTGGGTCGCATTAAGTCGATCATCCCTCTTGAATTTCTCGGAAACATCGGTAAGAAGTCTTATATAGTTCATACAACTGCTAACTAGTGTTGAACCTTTCGCTCTTCCATGACTTTCGCGATCTTGTCGGCTTCATAAAAAATGATACCTCCAACCTTGCTATAAGGTAATGTGCCATTGGCACGAAGCCCCTGCAGCGTTCCCGGACTAATTTTGAGGAGTTTTAGTACCTCTGTGGATTTGAGGTACTTTTTAGGAGTCATCTTCCCATGTTCAACTAATAGATCTTTGATCTCAACCAGCATTTCTTTTTTCAATTTTGCCAGATCTTCGGTGGTAATAATACTTGTTGCCATTGCATTACGTTTTGTGTAAAGCCCCATCCCATGCTTTTTTTAAGAGATGGGGTTCTACTGGTTTGACTTTCGTAAGTACAAAGTTGGATTGCTTTGAAGGATATATTTCCCAATGGAAGACGTAGTTACGGGAAAATTTAACACTTATATTTTTTGATGCAATTTGACCTGATTTGATAGCCGGAAAGTAAGAAAGTAAGCCGTTTTTGCTTCCTTTTATCTAAAAAATTCGATATAAATAAAAAACGTAATTACGTTTTACTTCGAAAATCACTTTTCATCATCACGTCTCATCTTCGCTTCTAATTTTAATATCAATTGTTTCAGATATTTTGTCCTATCACCTTTTCTGGCTTTGATATCTGAATAGGTTTTATAACCCTGATCCAATTTGGTATTGAAGAAATCTTCAAAGGCAGAAATAATGGTGCTTATTTCAACATTGCCGTGGTTTATTGCTCCGTCAGCGTATAGAGCATAAACAACCTCAATTAGAGCAGTTTTAGATCCAGACCAAAGTAGAAGCTTTGGTTGATTTTCTGAGTAAAGCGCAGGATTTCCCGGTTGTAATTTTTGAAGCTTATCCCGGATATAATGAATGAATTTATACATCGCCTGTACCATTGCCCATAACATATCGTGAGAGGTCGAGAACTCCGGGTATTGGTAATAATTAATGGTTGGCGCAAAAGGAAAATTGTCGAGATTGTTTCTGGTAAAATATTGTGGGTCCATATACTTGTGGGACTGTTCCATATAATTCACAAAATCCCTGGTCTCCGAGAAGAATTTGTTGATCTTTTTTACCTCCTTTTCCAAAAACCTGATCTTTGGATTATCCCCGGCCTTTGGTAAACTGAGCTCGCAGGTCCTTACCTCTGTGAAATAGATCAGGTAGCTCATCGGTATTGGTTTGATGTTCTTAAAAAAATTGATTTCTGAAGCTGAATCCTCAAAATCCTCTTTTTCTACCATATGCTGCAGCTCCGAAAGGGTACGGTTGCATAGCCGGATCCCCAGTTCGGCTTTTTTAAGTGATGTACTTTCCGAAGTGATGATCCGGTTTACCTGGTCAGTAAACATAGAAATTGCTTTCTCGAACATGAGATGCGTTTTAAAGGAAAACAAATAATACCGTTGCTGCGCTATTTTCAATATGGTTTTTTAAGGAAGAAATATTAAAAAATATGCTTCAAAGAAGGGGCTGTTATTCTTTTCTTAGCCAATCCAGTGCTTCAAGATTGAAATTGTCATCGGCCTGGACATAAGCTACTTTAGGAATTAAAGTTGCTCCTAATTTTCTTTTTTCAAAACTGGCGCTTAGACCAAAATCAACTTTAGAATAGCCTAGATTATTAGCTCTTTTGATTGTTTGATAAAGTAATTGGCGATAGGTGTTGAACTTCTGGTTATAATCATAATCCATTCCTACTAAACTGGGAATATACGTACCTTCAGAATTTGTGCAGAACATTACCCCTATCGCTTGTTTTGAAGGGATTGTATCATTTGAACGAAGCCCTAAAACTAAAAATTCCCACTTTGGGTTTTTGCCCATCTCGAAGAATAACTTTTTCGGAAACTTAAAAGTATTGATACCCAGATTGTGTCTCCAAACCTGTTCAAATAATGAATAGAAGTGATCAATTTCAGCTGGGGTAGGATCTTTTATTAATGATATTGTATAATCATCTTCAAATGCTTTTATTTCTTTTCTAAAGTGCTTTCTCGAACGTTTACTAAGGCTATTTATATACGATTCTTCATCGCTCCAATTGAGACTAGTAAGTTCACATGCATCAGGCATATCCATAGCAATGAATCCTTGCGCGTGAAAGAAGGTGTTCCATGGATTAGCTTTCTCAAAATCCCTCAAAATAATAAGTTTAGCCCCTACTTTAATTTTTATTTCTTCAAGCTTCTCAATAAATAATCGCATCGCTTGATCCTGCAGTGCATGGTTTTCATCCGAAAATAAATGCGCACCTTCTGAAAAAACCGAACCTAATGAAAGAACTATGTCGGTCATATAATAAGGATCCTGTTCGCGAATTTCTTCAATGGCCTTTGAGGTATTAACATTGGAAAGCATATCGTTTTTTAAAAGCGCACTGGTGAGGGAGGCTGCTAGCACCACATGATCATCTTTATCCTTGATCATAATGTAATGAAAACCCCAATTATGTTCTTTAAGGTTATTGTTAGTAAATACCTTCTCTAAAAAATAAAGCCCTTCCCAGTCAAAAGTACCTTTACCTCCGAAACTGGAATTCCACTTTTTCTTATCTATTTTTTGAATAGTGTTGGTATATTTCAGGTTAAGTTCATTTACCTGGGTTTCTACAAAATTACCTTTTGGAATTTCTAGTTCCGACATTCCAAATGATCTATAAATCTTGAACAGATCTGTATGGGTTTCTTCCAGAGCTAAGGGAAAGTAATAGCTCATCGCATCTACCAATGCTTTTATATCCTGTAGTTCATTATGCCTGGAAATAGTTATCCTAACACCGGTATTCTTAACGGGAACAGCTGGAAATAGCCCGAGGTTTACAAAAAATCCGGCCGTCATCATTTTACTTACAAAATTATATCCGGTGGCCGGTAAGCCCGTTCCAATATAAAATACAGGAGAGTCGTTTTTATGTATCAGTGGCAGATCTGATGCCTCAAGTAATTGATTGAAATAATTAATTTTAGCCGCTAAATCTGACTGTAAATCATAGATCTCAGGAGATAAATGAATCTCAGCTGAAGCAGTTGCCGCAGCAACTGAAGCCGGTTCCAATTGGGCTGAAAATGTAAGGGGTCCTCCGAAATTTTTGATCTTTTTATGCAATTTTTCATCAGGACAGACCAGCACCGCACCACTAGCTCCAAAAGTTTTACTTAAAGTGCCGAATAATAATATATTTTGCGGAAGTTCTTTTAATACAGACATAACATAACCCGAACCGTGTTTTCCTTTCCAACTCATTCCATGAACATCATCAATGTAAAGATGTAATTGCGGATACTTTTTGGATAACTCTATCAATTCTTCTAAAGGGGCGTAATCTCCATACATAGAATATACCCCATCTGCCATATACCATATTTTATCAACTTTACTCCTTAAATCTTTAATATAGCGTTCTAGCATTTCCATATTGCTATGTCTGATCATCCTCACCGGTATGCCCCTGGATTTTAAAACTTCAGTCGCACTTTGTACACTCCAGTGTACCTGGTGGTCTAAAATAACTGCATCACCCTCCCTCACCGCAGTAGGAATTACTGCTAGATGACCAAGCGTACTATTTTTAGTTATAATAATGGGATGCCCATACATCCTTAATAGTTTATCCTCTAAGGGAGCATATAAAGGATGTGAAATATAAGTTTTGGATAAAGGAAATTGTGTTCCATACTGCCGAATAGCATCGATACCTGCCGATTTTAAACGCTCATCCTGTTCAAGTCCAAGATAACCGGTAGTCCCGAAATGGTAAGAAGATTTTCCGTTAATCGTAATTTTTCGTCCGTTTAATTTTCTGCCCTCCGCATTAAGATGAACTACTCCAGCTTCCTTAGCATTTGTGATAACCTCATCCACAGTATCTAGGAAATTATTGTGTTTAATTTTTGCCATTGCCCCACTGTTTAAAAATTTATGACTTTAAACTAAATAAAGTTTTGAAAGAAGCGATTTTTTTATACCTACTAAATGTTCGAAATGCACTGATTAATCAAATATTGACCCTAAAAGACAAAATAAAATGAGGTCAATTGACTCCATATGAGCCTGGGAGTAAAATGTTTTACTCTAAGGATCAAGAATATTTATTTAAATTAACATAATCCAAACGGGCACAGGAATGAATAATAAAACGGCACATAATGATTATGCAAAAGTTTATATCGAACAGGATATTCTACACTTTATTTATTTGCCTATCGAGAATCTTTCTCTGGATATGGCAAAAAAACTAGTAAGACTCCGCATATCGATACAGAACACTAAATCCTACCCGGTTTTATGTGACCTTAGAGAGGTGATACAGGCCGATAAGTCAGCTATGGACTATCTTGCCAAAGAGGGCTCAGAGCTGGCCACCGCCGTGGCCTTGCTAGTTAAATATCCGCATTCTGCGTTTACTGCTGATTTTTACCTGCAGACCAGTCTTCCTACCGTTCCAACCCGTCTCTTTGAAGATCCGCTGAAGGCTAAAGAATTCCTCAGCAATTACCCAAAAAGACATTGATATGTACCACAAAAAAGATAAACAACTGGATCAAATAGCAAGCCTCATCACTGCTTTTGCTACCGGTGATTATGACAGACGGATTAATACGAAATATTTTAAAGATAAAAATTTGGTAATTGCAGTCCTTCTAAATATGCTTGGAGGTAAACTGAAAAATGTTTTTCCCAATATTTCCCCGGATAATAATACGTCTAACCTGCAGCATTTAATATTTATAATAGACCAGAATTTAAAAGTAATTGACTATAATAGTTACCCCGACATGCTGATTAATCAGGAGGCTTTGAATAACCTTTATGGATTTTTAGATCATTATTCAGTTAACAAAATCCAGGAATTCTTCAGTTCCCGGAAGTTTGAAAAACCACTTCTCCTCAATTTTAAATTAAAAGATGACCTAATAGCCACCCTTGATTCTAAAGTAACCCCTTTATCCAAAAAATCTGATGTTTATATACTGTCCTCTGTCCGGAAAATTCCCCTCACAGAATTAAAAAAATTAAGACTTGAAAAGCTTACCCGCTCAACCAACCTAAAATTTGACATCAAAAAGAATAAAGACCTATTAGAAAAAGCTTATCATTATTTGATGGATAACCTGCATAAGCCTTTCCCAGGAATGGATTATATGACCAATTATCTGGATACAAATGCTACGCTTTTAAAACGTGGTTTCCCACTTTTATATGGTTCTACTATGGCACGCTTTCACCTTGTTAAAAGATTGGAAAAAGCCAGAGAACTGTTAAAAGGAACTGATACAGTTCAGTCAAAAATTGGTGATTTGTGTGGTTTTAAAAGTGATGCACATTTCTCGCGTGCTTTTAAAAAACATTTCGGGATAACTCCCTCCAAATGCCGCTAAATCACCTTACAGTCAAACATCCAACTTAATGGTAAACAGTATTTCACGAACTTTATATCAGTTCAAAAATACGAAAAATGGCTTTCAAGGAAATTCAATTAATATTTAAAACGAATAAATCACCCGGGTTTTTTTTATCGGTTCTTGTATTCTATTTTATCCTGCTATTTAGCTTTTCAGGTATTGTGAAACTAACGGATCCCTCTTTCGTTAATCTATGGCTCAATGAACCCTTTTTATTAAAAGAAGATACATCTACAGTTCTGGCCACAGGCTTTCCAATTATTGAAATTATTATAGCAGCCTTTATAGGTATAGAAAAAACTCGGATTGTTGGAATTTATTTCGCTCTTGCTTTAAGCGTCCTCTATATGGGCTATTCCATATGGAATCTACTAAATGCCTACGTAATGCCTTGTAGCTGTACAGGATTAATTGCTCAATTCTCCTGGGAACATTACCTCTATTTTAATCTATTCAATTTAATTCTGACAATCTCATTTTTAACCATTATAAAAAGTAAAAAGATTTTATCGCGATAAGAACAGGAATGTGAGCTGAACACCTGTAAAAGAAAGTAGGCATAATTCTAATTCATAAAACTTAATATTATGAACCTTAGAAAATTTATATTACCAATGATGGCATTTATTTTTGCCATAGGAATGTCCTTCGCTACTGTTGGACTGGAAGCTGATCCTCAGAATGATTATATTCAGAGGAATGGAACCTGGGAAGCAATCCCTGAACAGGATTGCGGAATGGGAGAAGAGACCTGTCAAGTGATAAAGGCCGGAGAAGGTCCCTTCACCCTATATGATGCCCAAAACCTTTCTTCAGTAAAAAAAGGTGGTGGTGACTATATAGTTCTTCCATAAATTAAATTGTAAGGGCACCTGAAACAGGTGCCCTTTTTTATTCTAAGTTATTATTTTCTGGAAATTACATTTCAAATTCATATTGGTTCTCCCTTACCAAAAAAGAATTCGCAAATTCAACAAGATCCTCCTTAGAATAATTCATAAGGAAGTTTTCCTTTTCTTTTAAATCAATTAAACTATTTCCAAATCTTAAATGATCGTGTAGTTCTTCTTCTGGATTGTGATATCGACCGTCACCTACATAATAACCAGTTAACCTATCAATTACTTTATCAAACAAATACTGTTCTATATCTCCCTCTTTCATATTTTCAAAAATTTCCCTGGCTGCAATTTTTATTTCCTCCAGCTCCTCCGGTAAACAACTTAATTTTAAAGAAACCTTAAAAAGAGACAGATCGTGATTATAGTCTCCCCCATTGAAAATTTCATAGAGCGCAAAATCTTGGTCAGTACGTAATTGAATAGCCATCTCCCATAACAATTCAGAAATTAACTGCACCTGAAGATGCTTTTTCCAGTCATATTCCGCCGGTTTTTGAACATACTTGATGGAGTATATTACATTCTTCATTTCATAGTCATCCGATCTATTGATTTTTTCAAAAATTGGCCCCTCAGGAAATTGATTCTTATTGCTTCTTTGTACAAGATCAAGAGCGTTAGTTTTTAGAGGTTTCAGATTTCCCAAGTATTTCTGGATTTCCGGCAGTAAGCTTTCTTCATCGAATTTACCACTGATAATAAAGGTGAAATCCGTGATATCGTTAAATAAGGTCTGATACGATTCAAAAGCTTCATCTAAATTTGTCTTTCTTGTCCCTTCAAAGTGGCTAGTACCTGAAAGAAAATCAGCTTCCGATCCTCCAAAAAACAGATCCGTAAAATTATTAAAATCCGCCTGAGGAAGGCTGTATGGTGGGTACAAATAATTCTGCAATTCTTTTCGCTTCCAGTGCTCAAAAGCCTCTTTATCCTTGCGGGGATCAGAAAAATAAAGATAAACCATTTGTAAAAGGATCTCTGAATTCTGATAGTCAGCTTTTCCTTTGATTCCACTCTCATTAAAATTTATATAAGGTCTTACCTGTATTAAATCCCTAACAGAATCAAGAAACCTGTCAACTTCAAATTTATTGAACTTGCCTATTCCAGAATGTTTAATCATTTCAGGAGCTTTACTTGCAGTAAATAATTTAGAATCGGGTAAAACAGAAGCACCTTTTGGAGAAAAACCCCATAAATTTATTTTCTCCCCAGAGCCCCCATCATCTATTAAATAAATACGAACTCCATTATTTAGAATATACTTCGCTCCTCCCTTTATTTTTGTTCCTTCTAAAGAGGTATTGGGTATTTTTAAATTTTTCAGTGCCTCATTGCTCAATAGCTGTCCTGGTGTTTTCACAATACTTTTTTCTACCTCTTTGTCTAAATTTTCCTTGATTAAGGATCTAAACGCTGACTCGGAATAGCTGAATTTCCCATCCCTGGGAATAATTACACCTATATCTTGAGGCATCTCCCCTAAGATTTTTTTTAAAATTTTGTTATAATCTTTAAGCGTCAATTGTTTCATCCAGGACTTTAATAATTCATACTTTTCAGGGGAGAGCGACTGATCATTCCAAAAATTTTCTTTGATTTCATTGATCCAGAATTGAGGGTTTTCATCAAGCTTTCTACCTACAAATTCCAGATAATCAATTTGGCTCTCTTTTAAATTTTCCCATTCCTGCATACTAATACCATAGGTTTTAATTTCATTGATTCGGGACATAACCTCAGCAGTTGCATAGCCTATATTTTTTTCTTCTGATATTATTTTTACTGAAGTTACAGCTGGTAAATTCTTATATTTTAAAGTATTAACCACTTCCACATCAAAATTATTCGTATACGATTGGGTTAATTCTTGCAGATTATTTCTCAATACTTTAATTGTTAACTCCCATAACATTTGTTGTTTGGTACCCCGAAAGTTTTCATTAGACCAAACCAATGGATCTCGATAAAACAAGTGTATATCCGTTTCATTATTTACATAATGACCGGTTGGATCCGCAGTTCGTTCAATAATTTCGAACTGCCGCGGAAGCTCAAAATATTGAGAATTACAATTAGGTTTTTTTAGAGATGTTTTTTCGCTTTTTATCCCAGAGAAACGTTCTTTTATTTTTCTTTCTAAACTTTCAACATCGTCTATATTTCCAACAAATACAAGCCCCGCATGTTGTGGTTGGTACCAGTCCCGGTAATAAGCCCGCAGACTATCAGCATCGAAACTATTTACTTTTTCTCGGTACATCTCCTGACTAATTTCACAAGGAAATAACTTTTCAAAGAGTCTACTTTGGGTTGTACGTTCGATCCTTCTTTTCATACCTGACTTCCCCTCTCTTTCCTGTATTAATGTCCTCCGTTCAATGTTGATATCCTCCGTGGTGAGTGCTAAACCATTTAAAATATCCTCAAACCACAGAATTCCAAGATCGACACTTTCGGGGTAATTAGAGTTTGCATTATAGGTATACTCTGTACCCGTCGTCCCAGTAAAAGCATAAATATCCCGTGCAAGTCCTTTCATTCCAACTTTTCTAAAAAGTTCAGTATAATTGTGAAAATCTAACGGAAAGTTTTTGGTTTCTCTAAACGCTAAATGTTCAATCGCATGAGAAACCTCACGTTGGCCTGGTGTTTCTACACGATTTCCGGCATTAACAAAAAATCGCATAAAAATTTTATCCCCTGCCTCCGGTACATCCTTGATATAATAAGTAAATCCACTTGGCAAAGTATTCTTTATAAGAGTAGAATCCTGTTTTAAATTTCTTCCTGGTTGAGCATAAGTTTCAATGGAAAACATCCCTAAAACCAGTAGGAATAAATAACTATAACTGAATAAATTTTTCATTTTTCTTTTTTTAATAACCTTGGTTTTGTGTTAGATTGGGGTTGTTCATGCGCTCCTGGTCAGGGATTGGATACCATACATCAGTAGGTTCCCATAATGGATTGGAAGCAAAAACATCCGCAAATGTTCCGGTACGCTTAAGATCAAACCATCGATGCCCCCATTCAGAAAATAATTCATGCCGCCGCTCAATCATTATTAGGTTCAGTAAAGTTTCGCCATCTGTTACTTGCGCTGATATAGGCTCCATCCCTGCTCTTTTTCTCAAGACATTTAGATCTGAAACGGCTCCCTCAGCGTTATTAAGTCTTAACCTGGCTTCTGACCTTATCAAATACTGCTCTGCCAGCCGCATTACCATTGAATATTCTGTTATGCTATTATTGCTATTTTGATCTTTATATTTAAATGGATAATATACTTCCAGCTCCTGATGATAACCGATCCATGAGCTTAGTCTCAAATCGCCAGGTTCAAATCCTGCGACTAAAGAATCATTAAGTTTAAAATCTGAGGATGCCGGAGAGTTAGGATGGATAATGAAAATGGAACCTTCATTGGTATGCGTAAGGCTATTTCCTCTTCCGATTGGCGAAATTTGCCAAAGAGCTTCGCTGCTATTAGGAAGAAATACCTGATCTAGACTGTCTAAAATTTCATAAGTGCCGGTTTCAGAAATAACCTCCGAGGACAACTCTTCAGCCTCCTGCCAGTTTTCCAGATACAAATGCACCCTGGCCAATAAAGCAGTGGCGACGAATTTGTTTACTGTAGTACGCTCACCGTTTCTATACTCCTCTGAGAGAAGCTCCCGGGCTTCAGTTAAGTCAAGAATTATCTGCGCGTAAATCGCTTCTGATGAATTTCTTGAAGCTTTAGCGTTTTGATTATAATCAGTGGTTAGTAATAGAGGTACCTCATCATATAAATTCGTAAGGTGGAAATAGGTAAAAGCCCTTATAAACCTTGCTTCTCCCATTAGGGAGTTTCGGACACCTGTTTCAATTTCTGAGTCTTGAAGTCCTTCAATAATAGAATTGGCCATATAGATGATATTATAAGCACTAGACCACAATGCCAGGTTTCCTGTATTCTCAGGAAGAATTTCGTGTTGATCAAATTCTTGATAACTTACATTAGCTGGCCTTAGAGCCTCAAGATTGTCTGATGATAAGCCTGCAAGTGCAGTGATACTGTTTTGCCAACCACCGCTAAAATCTGCCCTCATTAATTGATTATAAATCCCCTGCATGGCACTTTCTGCCGTTGCTTCATCATTAAAAACTGTTTCTCCAACAATTCTGTGTGTAGGGGTGTCTATTTCAACAAAATCTTCGCAGGAAACCAAGAAAGCGTAAATAAAAAGAGCGTAACCTAATTTTATAAAATTTGAAGTCTTCATATGCGAGTTTTTAAAAGTTAAGTTTAATTCCGCCAATTATGGTTCTAAGACCGGCGAATGAAGTTCCGCCTATTGGCATTTCAGGATCTACACCTTTATAATCGGTTATAGTAAGCAAGTTCTGACCGTGTAAAGACAAGGAACCTTTTTTAACACCTACCTTGTTTAAAACCTTTGTAGGTATTTCATATCCTAAGGTCAGGGTCTTAAGCCGAAGAAAAGAAGCATCTGTATATGGAAATGGGGTGGTCTGAACATAGGCGTAACCTATTAAGCCTTGGATGGATTGGGAGACCCTTTGATATCTGCTTCCGGGTTCCAAAGCTTGCAAAGTTTCCTGGCGCTGATTAGATAAATTTCCGGCATTAAAATTGAACAAATTGCCTTCCTGCTTCACAAACTGCCAAAGAAACTGAAGGTTGAAACTTTTATAACTAATGGAGTTATTAATCCCCCCAAAATATTGCCTGCCCAAATCCTTTGTAACTACGCGATCTTCATAATCAAACCTGCCGTCCCCGTTAATATCCTCTCGGGTATAAAAACCGGTATCAGGATCCAGACCACCGTATTTAAAAAGTAAAGCGATATTTAAAGGCTCTCCCACCCTGTACCTATTGGCATAACTTGAAGATTCTATTCCAGGGTAGCTTACCAGCCGGTTTTCAGGAATACTTATATTAAAAGAAGTCCTCCACCGGAAGTTGGGAGCGTTGAAATTCAATGATGATAATTCTATTTCCCAACCTGAATTTTCTACCGTAGCCGGTAAATTTGCCTGAACAGAATTAAACCCAGTCATTGCAGGAAGCGGAAAGCCTACCAATTGATTCGAAGAACGATTCCTATACCAGCTAACACCAAAGTTCAGTCGATCCTTGAAAAAACCAGCTTCAAAGGCGGCTTCCAGTTTTTTATTCTCCTCCCAAGAATAATTAGGATTAAATAACTGAGTAGGAAATAACCCGCCGGGTCCTGGCGTAACCTCGTAGGCATCCAAATAACCATAGTCACCTATTTGATCATTACCGGTAGTACCATAACTTCCCCTTAGTTTTCCAAAACTCAAAAATGGCAATGACTTTTTTATAAAGGGTTCTTCCGTAAAAATCCAGGCGGCACCCACAGCGCCAAAATTGGCAAAGCGTTTACCGGGGCCAAAACGAGAAGAGCCATCTCTGCGCCCTGTAAGATTCACCAGGTATTTACTTTTAAAATTATAGGCCAAACGACCAAACACTGCATTATAACTGTATTGAGTGTTTAAATGCAAAGTACTGTTTATATCCTCTGCCGCATTTAAATTTCCAATTAAAGCTTCTGAGACATAACCCGATCCTATTAACTCTAAATTTGAGTCGCGATTTTGCTGAAAAGTAGCACCGGCTATCAAATCCAATATTCCGTCTCCAATGGATCTGCTATAAGTTAACTGAGGTTCTAGAATCCAAGAACTTCTATTGATATCTAGATGCTGGGAATCATCATTGTAATTCCAGGCCGGATTAAAGGAGCGTGAAGGTCTTTTTACTAATTCTTTGCTCTGAAGATTGGTATAACCTGCGTTAATTTTAAAATTGAAATCAGTTGCCAGTTTATAGGTAAGGCTCAAACTGGAAATTAGATTATTTACCCTCGTATCACTTTGGTTAAAAAAACCAGCTAATGGATTATTTTGTCCGGCTGCCGCCCATTCTTCCCAATGCAGACTACCGTCTGAATTGAAAACCCTGGGAGCATTTGGAGGTAGTCTAAAAGGAGCTGATGAGACATCAATACTGCCGGCAAGTTGATTATCATCTACTCCGTAACCCACCGAGAGATTAATTCTCAGTTTCTCATCATTAGTGATATGATTTAAATTTAAGCTGCCTGTTACTTTGTTATAATCATAACTTCCTGGATATATAGACCCTTGAGTATAATAAGAACCACCTACCCTAAAGGTTGTATTGGCATTGCCTCCAGTTGCACTAACATTTAAATCTGTAACCGGCGCATTTCCTCCGTAAAAAAAATCCTGCCAATCAGTATATCTTTCCTGATCCCATAGAAGTAGGTCATACGCATTGAATTGAGTTGGTTCTACCCCATCATTTTCAAAAGCTCTCCTCCTTATTTGTAAATACTCTGATGTATTTAATAAATCCATCTTATTAGGTAATTGGGAAACACCACTTGACAATGCTGCTTCAAAGTTGGTCTCTCCTTCAGTACCTTTCTTTGTTGAAATAAGAACTACTCCATTGGCACCTCTTGATCCATAAATGGCAGTAGCATCAGCATCCTTTAAAACCTCTATGCTTTCGATATTGGAAAGGTTTAGGGTATTTAAAGGGTCAAATCCATTTGTTCCCGATCCCGCTATAGATCGACTATCCAGAGGGGTTGAATTTATAGGAACTCCATCTACAATGTATAATGGAAAGTTACCTTCCTCCCGTAAACTGTTGGTTCCCCGTATACGAATTCTTGAGGCCTGCCCGGGCAAATCCCCTCTTGGAAGAATCTCCACCCCGGCCATTCTACCCTGCAAGGCTTGCAATGGATTAACCAGTGGTTGTTTTTCAATTTCTTCCCCGGAAACTTTTGAAATATTACCAGTGCTTTCGCGCTCGGTTGTATTGTAATATCCCGCATTTATTTTCACGGTTGCCAGAGAGGCTATATCCTCCTCTAGTTGGATGTTGATTTCAACCCGACCATCTATTTCCAATTCAAAAGTTTTAAACCCTAAATAGGAAAAGACCAAAGTTCCATTGGATGAAGCTGAAATTTCATATTCACCATCAAGATTAGTTACTGTTCCTCTATTGGTATTTTTAACCGTGATGGTAACCCCTGGAATAGGTAGACCGTTCTGATCCCTAACTATCCCGGAAACTTCCTGTTCTTGAAAAGAGTATATAGTAGTGGTTGCCGCAGTTGCAGCCATGGACAGGAAGAAGAATATCCCGCCAAGAATAATTAGCGCCACCCATTTAAGGCGCGAATAATTATTTTTCATAATTTTACGTGTGATTTAAATGAAACATTGTTTTATTTAAGCTTAGGCCTTCCCCACCAGACGGCAATCTTAGGGGAAGGCTTTTTGGCTTAACACCTTTAACTAAGGCTAATTCCCTTTTCTTTTCATAATCAATTTCTTTTTTTTTTAAAACTTAACCGCCCTATCCGTTAACACCTATTAACCCAAATAATTATTCCCAGTGCCTCAAAGAGACCCCACCCAAAGCTGTTATTAATAATAGGGCACATAACAGCAACCCACGGGATTGTTTATAAGAATTCCTTGATCCCGCAATCAAGAATTAGCGAATACAGTATTAGTTACTGCCGGCCACTTTGGCCTATTATTATGTAGGGACAAAAAAGCGAGACTTATAGTTTATAAATTGAAGAAGATTACTTTGAAAATTAAGAAGAGTTTGAAACCAAAAAGGGCGTGAAAGCTCAACTTATTGTACTAGAGGTACTGGTATACCCACACACAAATAAGAGAGCCCACGCCCGGGTCGTGAGCAATCTGCTTATTCTCCCGTGTGCTTAAAAATTACCAGTTTTCTAGTACGAGATTCAAAGCGAATGCTTCTAATATTTTACTTTAAGAAGTTTCGCAAATATATTATTTATGGTAAATATATAAAAGATTTGACAGTGTAGCTTAAACGACCTACACTTTTTTTGTTAAATTTTATGAGCTTGCTATTTATAAGGAATAGTAAATGGATAGTATCAAACTAAATCAACTTTATCTCGAAAAATTCGGAGAAAATATTCTTAAACGAAGAATCGAATTAGGTCTTAGTTACAGACAGCTTGCCCAAAAATGCGATGTTGATTTTAGTGCTATCTCAAAAATAGAAAAAGGATTAAAAAGTTTTGAATTCTCCACGATAATTGAACTCTCTAGAGGACTCGAGGTTCACCCTCGTGATTTATTTAATTTCGATATAGATAAAAATGATTTTAGTCAAAAGTAGAATTTAGATGAATAAGCATCTAACTTTTTACCACTTACAAAACTTACCATTTTTATAATTTTATTGCTTTTCGGATCATACTCAACTTCTACAAAGAATTTATCTAAGGCATACAAGGAGAACCTTGCGGTTGGTTCCAGCCTATAGGTTATAAAATCACCTTCATTAAAAAGTTTGCGATATTGCTCTTGCTCTGGCAATAATTTAAATTCATAAAGTGTCATAACTTTTTTAATTAGGGGAAAAACCACCTGGTAGTTTGGAAATACTATCAATACTTTTCCAATAAACTGATTAAAGTGTTTAAATTAATAATTTTTCTTCTCTTCCCCGTCATTATGAATGGCCAAACTTTTAAGAGTTCGGCAACAGCCCATATCATAGAGTCCTATGAGATTGAATTTATGAAAAGAACGATAGAAATTAATGATTATGAAATTATAATTATTTCGCAAGGGAAGGAATATAAAGATATTCAAACATTGAACGTAGTTGAAATAGAAGAGAAGAAATTTGGAAACTTCGGTGTTTGTTTCTGGTATTATTGTAACACTAAGAATATCTCTGGGTCGGAGAAACTCATTATTGTTCCTAAGCAAGAAAACCCTAAACAATTAAGCATTTTTGAACCTTCTAAGGATGGAGCTAGTACAAAAGAGTTTAAAATAATGTTGGAATAGGTATGTTTTACGGTTTACCGTAACATCTTTCTAATTGAATGCTCTATTTTTAGCAAAACTGCGTTTATCCCGAAATATTTCTTATAAAGGCTTATAATATGGCTGGTATAAGAAGTTGGCAGCAACTTTTAAGAAAATAACCTACTAACCAAATATGAAGGATTACAATAAATTTAAAAAAGGCTCCGAATGGAGAAAATGGGATTTACATATACACACTCCAGGAACAAAAAAAAATGATCAATTTGTAGGTTCTAATTTAGAAGAGAAATGGAACAATTATGTGATTTCCATAAATGAATCCACTGAACCAATATCAGTTCTTGGAATAACAGATTATTTAAGTATTGAAAATTATTTCAACTTTAAACAGTTAGTTGCTAATGGATCAATAACAAAGAAATTTGATTTAATAATACCTAACATAGAAATGAGAGTTCTCCCTGTTACGGGATCAGCTACACCAATAAATCTGCATTGTCTATTTAATCCAGCAATTGATCAAGAAATTGAAAATAGATTTCTTGGAAAATTAAAGTTTTCAAATTCAAATAGTAGTTATTCTGCTACTAAAAATGAACTTATAAGATTTGGAAGAGACCATACAAATGATCAACTCCTGGATGAAGAAAACGCATATAAAAGAGGTGTTGAGCAATATGTAGTTACATTGGATACACTTTCTGAAGTTTTAAAAAATGATCCAAAATTAAAAGAGAACACTATAATCATTGTTTCAAACAAAAGTAATGATGGTGTTACCGGAATAATTAAACACAAAGATTTTTTTATAAATAAAACTGTCTCACAATTAGATGCAACGAGACAAAGTTTTTATCAATTTTCGGATGCAATATTTTCATCTAATGAAGGAGATAAGAATTATTTTATAGGCCAGAGCGTAGATGATGTAAAAACGGTAATCAGAAAATGTGGTTCAATTAAGCCATGTTTTCATGGATGTGATGCTCATTCCAATGATCGTATTTTTAATCCCGTAGATAACAGGTTTTGCTGGGTTAAGGCAGACCCAACTTTTGATGGTTTGAGACAAACACTATTTGAACCAGAGGATAGAGTTAGAATTCAAGCTTTAAAGCCTGATGTTAAAAATGAGAGGCATATAATTTCAAACGTACAGTTCATAGATCAAGGAAATTTATTCGGCTCGAAAACAATTGAACTAAATGAAAATTTAAATTCAATTATCGGAGGAAAATCTTCAGGAAAGTCTCTTCTTATGTATTCAATGGCAAAGAGCATTGACCCAGAACAAGTTCAGAGAGCATCAAAAAGATTATCCTTTGAAGGATATAAGTTTGATTCAAATTTTGATTTCAAAGTTCAATGGAAAAACGGGGACGAGGATTTCTTCACAGACTTAGAACCAACGAATAAACTTCATAAAATCACATACATTCCGCAGCTATACATTAATTATTTGGTCGAAAAAAACAATAAAGAAGAATTAAATTCTTTGATCAAAAATATATTAATGCAGGATTCAGAATTTAAAGGCTTTTACGATGACAAAGTAGAAGAAATTGAAAATCTTAATTCTGAAGCAGATAGGTTATTAAGTGAATATTTAAAAATTAGATCTAAAGCTTTAGAAGTTCAAAAAAAATCAAAAGAGTTAGGGAATTCTGCTACTATTAGAAAATCCATTACTCAAATTCAATCAGATATTGCAAAAGGCCAGAAAGCTTCTAATTTAAGCGAGGAAGCATTCAAAAAATATAATGATCTATTAGAGACAAAATCTTTAAAGGAAGCAGAACAAAGAAATTTAATCACTAAAAACAACAGTCTACAAAAAGTACTAAATGAGATTTTAAATAATCGAGCTAGTTTACTCGGTAAAATGGATGAGCAAGAAGATGTATTTCTAAAAGGACAAATTGATAGAATATTAGAAGAAAATGGTGAAATTTCTAAAGATCTAAAAATCATAAAATCTCAAATTGAAAAAGACTATGATCAACTAGTAGAAAATCTTAAATCCAAAATTCAAGAATTACAATTACCTAAACAAAGAGAAGCTAATGATGAAATTCTTAATAAGGTTAATAAAGAACTAGCTCCATATCTTCAAAAAATAGATGGACAAAAAGAACTTAAAAAACTTACTGAACAACTCGAAAAAGAAAAAATAAAACTTCAGTCTGCAATTGCCTCAGAACAACAATTTAAAAATTTATTAGAGGAATATAAGAACACCAGAAAACAAATAGCCAATCTAATTAAAAGAAGATACAACGAATATCAAGAAATAGTTAATAAGGTTAATTCCACTAAGAATAGTATTGGTTCCGATATTCAACTTAACGCAAAATTAGTTTACAGATTAGAAGATTTGAAACTATACAATCAGATTAATAAAGCATCAATAGGTTCAGACCACTTCTTCAACACTCTTTATAACGATAACTTAGTTAATTATACCGAATTATGCGATTTCTTTGAAAATCAATTGAGAGTGTCCGATCAAAAATTATATTACTCTAAAGAGGAATATTTACCATTAAAGCAAAATATCAATTTAGAAGAAGTTCTCCGAGGGATTATTAAAGATTCATTTATAATTGACTACAACGTTACTTATAAAAATGATAACCTTTTACATATGTCACCTGGAAAAAAAGGAACAGTATTACTCATACTTTTTCTCCAAATTAGCTCCTCTGAATTCCCAATATTAATTGATCAACCAGAAGATAACTTAGATAACAGAACGATATACGATCTGCTTTGCAAAATGATTAAAGAAAAGAAGAAAGAAAGACAGATAATAATTGTTTCCCATAATGCTAACCTAGTTGTTGCTACTGATACAGAAAATATAATTGTTGCCAATCAAAAAGGTCAAACTAATGAAGATGAAGAGGGTGATTATAGATTTGAGTATGTGAATGGTTCTTTAGAACATTCATTTGAAAAGAATGAACTCGAAAAGTCTATACTCTATAGCCAAGGAATACGTGAACATGTCTGCGATATTTTAGAAGGAGGCGATGAAGCATTCAGACAAAGAGAGAAGAAATATGCCTTAAAAAATTAGAACAAAAGCAGCTGCCAACATCGGTTCATCGCAAATAAAGAACTAAGCTAATTTCCAAGCATTTTATCCCAATTTTGGCACATAATTTTCATCGTATGGTAAACCTGATGTAGCTACTGCAAAAGCCTGTTTTAGCAGTTTATTGCATACGGCAATTAGCGCGAGCTTCTTACTTTTACCCTTGGCGATTATTCGTTCATAGATATCCCTGCAGGCCTTATTATGTTTACAGGCGGTAAAACTACACATGAACAGTAAGTTTCTAAGTTTTGGATTACCCATTTTACTGATTCTACTTTTGCCCCGGACAGTGGATCCTGATTGACGAATAATTGGAGTAATTCCAGCATAGCTACATAACTGATTCCCATTTTCAAAATTGGTAAAACCATTGGTTAATACTAATAACATAATACCTGTTTTGTTGCCGATTCCTGGAATACTTTTTAGAAGTGTAAGCATCTTTTGTTGCTCCTCTTTAACTATCTCACATAAGCGATCCTCAAGAGTTTTAAGCTCCTTTTGTAGCATTTTAAGCGATCGGTTTAGCGAATGATAAACGACTTTGGAGGGTTTTCCGAGTACCTTCTCACCATGAATTTTATTCTTCAGCGCAGTACTCTGTTTGGTATAAATATCTATTAAACGAAGTAACTGGAGGGCTTCAGCCTGGCTCTTGTCTCTTGCCGTGTATAATGGAACTTCATTGACGCTTGCATATTCACATATCGATTTGGCATCAGACTTATCGGTTTTAACCTTAGAGAGCTTCATTTGTATAAAACGCTTCACCGATAAAGGATTTACTACCGAGACCTTTATTTCTTGTTCGTAAAGAAACTGTGCTAATCTATAGTGGTAATATCCTGTAGCTTCCATAACTACCAGGTCTTCTTTACTTAAAATCTTTAAAAAGCCTTTAAAGCCCGAACCACAATTTTTAAACTGAAAATGCTTCCCTTTTGAGTTGGCCACATCAAATACTCCTTTACTGATGTCCACTCCATAAATTTCATTATTTTTATTCATAGAAAAATGATTGAGAAAGGACAACTACTTTGGTTTTCATCGACTTAAAAACGAGATCCAGGTCTCATAGAACTAAACGAAATTGAAGTAGAAAAAAGAGGGGATTATCAATATTTACGGAATCTCAAGTTCCCACGGGTTTTATAACCTTACTCCTCTCTTTTGTTCTTTCCTATTAATATCTTAAAGTTAGGAAATCAAACTTAAGACGGGTTTAGTCAAAAGATTATAATTTTAGAAACCAAGAAATAAAAATGCTTAAGCCGACAAGTCCGCGTTCCTACTCCCGAAACTTGCGATAATCGCAGCCGTTGGCGGTAATTATAAACAAAAAAATTATGACTGAAGAAGAATTTGAAATTATAGATGAAACTACTGAGGAAAATGAAGAATTCAGGTATTCAATAACAAGTTATGGAGCTGATTATACAGTAGATAGCGTTGTCGCTAGAATAGAAAAAGAAAAAATCTTCGTACCTCCTTTTCAAAGGAAATATGTTTGGACTCATTTACAAGCCTCAAGATTTATTGAATCACTAATTTTAGGATTGCCCGTACCAGGCGTGTTTCTTTCAAAAGAAGAGGAAACAGGACGTTTATTAATAATTGACGGACAACAGAGAATGTTAAGTATCGCAAATTTTTATAAAGGTGTATTTGGAGAGAAAAAATTCAGGTTAAAGGGAGTTCAGGCAGATTTAGAAGGACTTACATATGATAATTTGAAAGAAGCTGATCAAAATAGATTAGACGACTCAATTCTTCATGCTACTGTAGTAAAACAAGATACTCCTTCAGAAGAGGAAAGTAGTATCTACATGATATTTGAAAGATTAAATACTGGTGGCACACCACTTCAACCACAAGAGATACGAGCGTGTATTTACTATGGTAGTTTTAATGAATTACTTTCCGAATTGGTGGAAATCGAAGAATGGAGAGAAATTTTTGGTAAAGCAAATAGAAGAATGAAAGAGCAAGAACTTATACTTCGCTTTTACACTCTATATTTTGGATATACTGATTACAAAAAAATCTTGAAATCTTATATGAATAATTTCATGTCAATGAATCGAAATTTAGAAACTCATTCAGAAGAAGAGTTACGAGCCCTATTTACTAATTCTATAAAAAAAATTCACGATGCGCTCGGTGAAAATGCTTTCAGAACTGGAAATAGAATGAATGCTGCAATATACGATTCCGTTATGATTGGAGTTGCCAAAAGACTTCAAGACAATCCTGATCCTGATATTGAATTATTAGAACAACAATACAATTGGCTCTTAGAGCAGGAAGATTACAAAGCCTTTATTGAAAGTGGAACCTCAAGCGAAAGTTCAGTAAAAGGAAGAATATCGAAGAGTATTGAAGCCTTTAACAGTATATAAATATGCATTACAGGATTAGAAACCAAATTTCCTCATTGGATGCATTATTTGATACAGCAGAAAATTTAACTGATGAGGAAATACAAGGACATTTTGCAAAATACCTATGTGTTAAAACTTCAGGTCTGTTTGAAAGCTTTATTAAATCTCAAATTGGTGATTTTGCTGATTCAACTTCTGCACAACCAATTGCTAAACATGTAAAAGCTAAAAACAAGAATTTCACAAATATTGATTATAGAAAATTGGATGGGTTTTTAAATTCATTTTCTCCAGATTGGTGGCAAAAATTTGAAGGCAAATTAACTCCGGATCTGAAAAGCTCCTTGAATTCAGTAATATCAAATAGAAATAATATAGCGCATGGCAATCCTGATAGTATAACCTTTGGAAATATGAAAACTCATTACTCAAATATGAAAAAAATTATTGAACTACTTGATTCTATTATTATAAGATAACTACCGCCAAAAAAGATGGTTCATCGCCAATAAGCGGCACCGTTAGTAAAAAAATAATTTACTTGACATACAAAAAAATACTAATCCGACAAATTCGCGTACTCTATGTGGTATATCAAATTTCATAAAACTTTATTCCTATATTCAAAACTTTAGTCTCAAGAGTTACTGAGCTCTTCTGGAAAGACTCAGTAGCAATAAGGCTTTCGACGGTGAATTTAGACTCCTTTTAAAGATGGGACGTTTTTTAAAGACACTATATAAAGTTAAAATATTAGGGGTTGGACTTTTTAAAGCCTGACGCTTTTATAATAGATCATAAGGAACTGATTCAAGATAACACCCCAGTTCCGTATAAGCTTTGACCACTTTTTAGAGGCTTTTCTTACAAATGATTTTTCTTATTTCTAGGGAAAACCTAAAAAATACCGTGAGATCTTCCCAGTTACGCTCTAACTCTTAACAGCATAAGAATATTTACTTTCCCAAAGTTCTGTCAAAACTTTCAGAGCAGCTTTAGGAACGTGCTCGTTAAGTGGATTGTAGACATGCTTCCAATCTATAATAATTATTTAAGGAATACCGGAATATTCTTCTATTCCAATATCCTATTTAGAACACAGCAATGCATATCCTCTTGCATCTCAGATCGAAAAAAGATTTTCAATGATTTAATGAGTTAGCTTTTTTACTTTAATTTTTATTAGTTATCTTTTTCTTTAAAGGTAGATTTACCAAATATCAAATTATTCAATGAACATACTTATATTCGAAGAATATAAAAACTATGATCATTCCGATCGGATAAATAATAGCATAAATTCCATGAAAAATATTGCCTCCGAGTTAAAAGCTTTGAAGGACGATTTAAACAAGGAGCTCCTTAAAGATAAATCTGATAATAACCTAATTTTAGAGCTTTCTCATAAGATTGCTCAATTAGATAATGAGAATGTTCGTTTTTCTGTAGATGCGGGAGTTATAAACAGATTAGGAAAAGAGCTAGTTGGCAGACATGAAACTGCAGTTGCGGAATTAGTGAAAAATGCCTACGATGCAGATGCCCAAGTTGTAAACTTATCTTTTTCAGATTGTGATAAACCTGGTGGCAGATTAATTATTGAAGACAATGGAGTTGGAATGACCAAAGACCAGCTCATAAAAGGTTTTATGACTATCTCCTCTAGCGACAAATTTCACAACCCTTTTTCTACACGATATGAAAGAACCAGAGCAGGGCAAAAAGGAATTGGAAGATTTGCTACACAACGGCTCGGATCTAAACTTCAAGTAATTACTCAAACATTTAATTCAGATAAAGCTCTGAAAGTGGTAATCGAATGGGATAAATTTGAAATGGATTCTAATCTTCTTCTTATTTCAAATAAAATAGAAGAAATTCCAAAAGTCAAGGATGAGGGAACTACATTAATAATTGATGATCTAAGAGATGTTTGGTCAATTCCTGCTATTAAAAGAGCCTTTCGCTATATATCAGAATTGCTACAACCTTTTCCTTTATCAAAACGGCTTGAAGAAAGTAAAGATGATCCAGGATTCAAAGTAAACTTTTTTAAAAATGATAAAGCGATAGTTAATGAGGAAAATGTTTTTTATAAAAACGCTACTGCCGAAATTGAAGGCTACGTAGATAACGCAGGCGATGGTTTTTATTCTTTAACGAGCAAACATTTTGAATTAGAGGATGAGCTCTATACTATAGGAGCAAATAGTAAAAATGAGGACTATAAAAAGTTTACTAGTTTAAAAAATATCCATATTAAGGCTTATTATTTTATTTACAATAAGGGATTGGTGCCTAAGCAAGTAGAGACAGCTATAAGACAGAACGCAGAAGATTTCGGGGGAATAAGACTTTATAGAAATGGTTTCAGAGTCCTACCTTACGCTGAAAAAGATAACGACTGGTTAGGGTTGGATAAATCTGTAAGAAGACGGATAATTCTAACTCCCCACGGCAACAACAATTTCTATGGCTTTATTGAAGTCCTTGATCAAGAAGGTGAGCTTTTTCAAGAATTATCTAGTAGAGAGGGGCTTCTAGAAAATCAAGCATTCGGGGAGCTAAAAGAATTTGCCTATAAAGTTTTGACAGATGCTACAATCAAAATTGGAGCTATAAGAGGTAGAAAGAAACGTTCCTCTCAAAAAGATTGGGATCAAAAAAAACCAAAACAGGTTATTGATGAAGTAGCAGACATTTTCGAACAAGCTGCTAATAAAAATAAAGGTGAGGAAAAAGATCCTCAAGAATCCAAATCAAGTCATGAGGCAGATGAGGAGAATAAAGGATTTTCCTCAGAAGATTATAAGGAATTTGCAAATAGATTACGAGAAAGTGCTAAACGTGAAGAGGAAGAAAAAGAACAATTATTACAAGAAGTTCAATTGCTAAGAATATTAGCTAGTTTAGGTTTAACAATTGGGGAGTTTGTCCACGAAATAAAACATCATTTAAGAGCTTTTGATCTGGACATTGATTTCTTATACCGTAAATTAACTCAAGATATTTATGCTAAACGTACTAATAGACTTAAAACAAACTTAAATTCTTTTAGCACATATACATCTTATTTCGATAAAGCCATATCTGAAAATGTAAATCGAGAACTAGAACCAGTAGCACTGAAGGATGCTATACGGTCTTTTTATAAGGTTATAAGGCCTGACGCCGAACGCACTGGAATAAAACTTGAAGAACCTAGGTTTGAAGGTTATGATTTATTTACTTGTCCAATGCATAATTCAGAATGGGCTTCTATTCTTTTTAATTTCTATACAAACTCAAAAAAAGCTATCAAACGAAAAGGTGTTCAAGGAAAAATTGGAGTACGAGCAGGGATATCTGGGAATGATGTGTTCGTTGAGTTTTCAGATAATGGAGACGGGATCCCAGAGCATAAACAGGAATTAGTTTTTGATGTTTTTTATACTACAAGTTCACCTTCAAATTCCGATGCTGCTGAAAGTGAAATTACCACTGGTACTGGTCTTGGTCTTAAAATAGTTAAGGATATTGTATCAGGCTATAGTGGAGAAGTATTTGTCACAAATTCTGACAGCGATTTTGTAACTACATTTAGAATTGAAATACCAAAAACAGAAATTAAACTTGAGAATGAGTAAATATAATGTTTTATATATTGACGATGATGCATCAAAGCATGGCCTTTCTCAGATAGAGCCAATGATTGATACACTGGAAGAAAATGAAACTTTGTCTATCAAACCATTTCAAAGTGGCCCATTTGACAAAATTTCTAAAAAAATTCTAGAAGTAATTGGGGATTATGATGCAGTAATATTTGATTACCAACTTGATGATCGAGCAAATGATGACGGAGAGACAGGAAATGTGAAGGCACCAGTTTTAGCACAACACTTGAGGACTGAAGCTACAAATACGGAAAAGGAAATAAAGGACGTACCATTTATTCTTTGCTCCACTGATGATAAACTCCAAAAATCTTATACTGCCGATCATACTAGCCATGATTTGTTCGATCTTCGATTCAGAAAAGACAAAGAAAATTTTTTAACAGTATCTGACCAAATTGTAGCTTTAATAGAAGGGTATGACAAAATAAGAAAATCAAAAGATTTAAGTGACGTTTTAAATACTGATCTTACAAGTTTAGATGATCGTATTTTCTCAAGATTCATAAATAATCCAAATGCTCCTGCCCATGAATTAGCTAGAACAATTTTAAAAGATCTTATATATATAGAAGGTCCTTTAATTAGTGAAGAAATATTAGCTGCCCGGTTGGGTATCGATCGATCTTCTCCTGATTGGAATTCATTATTAAAGGATTTTTTTTTCGAAGCTAAATTCAAGGGAGCTTTTGCAAATGGTTGGAATCGATGGTGGATGAATCTAGTAAATAACATTTTTAAGGATTTGACAGGATCTAACCTTGCTTCATTGGATGCTCTGGAAAGATTAGAAGGAATTAAGGTAAATACCGGTCTTAATCTTTCAGTTTCTGAGCGAATAGAAACCTGCAAAAGTTATCGCTATTGGACTCTATGTAAATCTTTTAATAAACCTCTTGATCCTCGAGAAGGTTTTAGAATTGCAATGAAAACAGAACCAAAACCCTGGCAAGATTACTCTTATATTTCTAAGCATGGTGCCGTAAATAGAATAGGTTTTGACGAAGGACTGGATGTCCACCCATCAGAATATGAAAGATATCGATTATTAATTGAAGAGCTTAAAAATGAAAAAAAATAAAGTTCCAAAAGATGTGAAAATTCATAGGCTGGAAATGGCGGAAGATTTATTGACTTTATCTAAGCTTTTAGAAAAATACTATATTAATACAGGTCAAATTAGGAATGCCGCCTCCCAATTGAAAGATGAAACGAAAGTAAGCAAAGTAAAACAATCAGATGAGATTGATTATTCCTTTTATGGATACAAGATTGATCCAATAGAATTTAGTTTTACGTCAACCCCGGAACATACACACCCTGAGGGTCTTGATGGCATGACACTTTCATTTGATATAAACCTAATTGCATCCTATCAAAAAGATTATTCTCATTCTGACCCTTTGAAACATTTAGAGTTTAATATTATTGTAATTGGATATAAAGATGATAAGGATCATATAATTTCATATCATCTAGATAGACATCCTGAAGGAGAAAAAGAACCCTTATCCTCACATCCAAAATATCACTTCCAATTCGGGGGCAGAAAATTAAATAAGGGGAAGCGCCACTTCGGTCAATCTATTATTCTAGACAGCCCACGTTTGATGCACTATCCAATGGATATTATTTTAGGAGTTGATTTTGTTCTTTCAAATTTCTTTCCAGAAATATGGTCTGAACTTAAGAAAAATGGAGAATATATTTCATTAGTTAAAGAATACAGAAATAGACTATTAAAACCTTATTTTTGCTCCTTAGCTAACCATTGGAGAGGTGAACTTAATGGAGCTTCGACATGGAATACTCATGAAATCTGTCCTCAACTATATACATGAAAAGTGATTTGTTATCATATCTAAAATCTTACTCATCTGATCCATTTGACGTTGACCGTTTAATTGTTTCAGCTTTCTTAGATTCGTTCAACCTAGAAAATTTAAATAATTTATTTCTTAATAAATATTACATACGTGAAAATGATAACGATTTCAATGTCCTAAAGGATTTCAAGGAAATTTGTGAATTCAGAGAGTTCGAAGATCTTATCAAGGTTTTTGAATTTGTGATCTCACCTCAAGAGAAAATTGTGACTGGTGCTGTTTACACGCCAAAGCAGATTCGTGAAAATATTGTTGAAAATTGTTTAAATGATACTAATGATATAGAAAATATTACTATTTGTGATCCCGCGTGTGGTTGCTCTGGTTTTTTATTAACTGCCTCTCAATTCATCTATGAGAGAACTAAAAAAACTTATTTTGAAATTTTTCGTGATAATATTTATGGCTTAGATATTCAAGAATATTCAATCATGCGATCTAAAATTCTACTGACTCTTTTTGCAATATCTCAGGGAGAAGTGGAAGAAAATTTTGAATTTAATTTATTTGAATGTAACGCCCTTAGTTTCCAGTGGCCTGATCATATCGATAATTTTCAAGGATTTCACGCGATAGTTGGAAATCCTCCATATGTATGTTCTAGAAATATTGATGACGAGTCCAAGAGTTTACTTAAGAATTGGTCGGTATGCTCTACTGGACATCCTGATTTATATATTCCATTTTTTCAAATTGGGATATCTCTTTTAAGAGAAGGCGGAAAATTAGGCTATATCACCATGAATACTTTTTTTAAAAGTGTCAATGGAAGAGCACTTAGAAGTTATTTTCAGGAAATAAGTTCAAGCTTGAATATTATAGATTTTGGAGCCTTCCAGGTGTTTGATTCTAAATCCACCTACACTTGTATATGCTTATTTAAAAACACTCCATCAACTCATTTAAATTATGTAAAACTAAAAAACCTTGGTGAGTTACTAGAAAATAATTTTACTTCAAAAAAGATTTCATATGAATCTCTTTGCTCAGAAAATGGTTGGAATTTAGAGGAGCAACAATTGATTGATAAAATTGAAGGTATCGGCAAACCTTTAGGTAAAAAGTTTAAGTCTCGTAACGGAATAGCCACATTAAAAAATAAGGTTTATATTTTTAACCCAATTAATGAGGATGAACAATTTTATTACTTAATGTCGGAAGGTATCGAATATAGAATTGAGAAGAATTGTTGCGTTGATATCGTAAATCCTAATAAATTAATTAAACTTGATTCTATTGAAACACTTCGAAAAAAAATAATACTCCCCTATTCATTAAACAATAACCAAATAAATATTATTGATGAAAATCAATTCTCAAATAATTATCCGAATGCTTATCGTTATTTAGTATCGAAAAAAGATGAATTAGCTAAGAGAGATAAAGGTAAAGGTGCAGAATATAATACTTGGTTTCAATATGGAAGAAATCAGTCTTTAGAACCGTTCTCTTATAAACTTTTATTCCCACATATCTCTCCCTATATTCCTAATTATGTAATCAATAATGAACCTAATTTGCTATTTGTAAATGGCTTGGCAATCGTATCGGAAGATCTAAGAGATTTAGAATATCTAAGGAAAGTTTTGTCTTCCAGAATATTTTGGTTCTATATAGTAAATACAAGTAAACCTTATGGTTCTGGATATTATTCCTTAAGCAGAAACTATATCAAAAATTTTGGCATTTATGATTTTACAGAAGAACAAATAAATTACCTAATTGATACAGATGATCAACATGAGATCGATTTATTTCTTGAAAGACTGTATGAAATAAATCTAGATCATTTTAATAAATTTAGACAGAAATTAGAATCTGAGGCGGCTTAAATCTTCAAGATATAAAGATTAATGACAGGAAAATCTTTAAGTAATTTACTTAAAATAGAAGCTTTTCATGCTCTATACAGGAAAGATGGGAAATGGTATCATAATTTAAAAAAATTCCCAGGAGTACTTTTCGATCTGAAAGGGTATATAATTTTTAAAACGAAGGAAGATTACATTACAAATCCATATTTAAAAATTACCAAGGATCTTCATATTAAAAACGGAATTAGTTCTTTGGCTGGATATCAATATTTTACACCACATCAAATAGAATTAATAAATAAAACCTCTTTTAAAGAAAATAAACTTTCACCTCCAAAAAAAATAGTTGAATCTGATGCTGTATCAACCGAAGACTTCGATAAATATTTCAGTTATTTTAGGAAACTAAAACGTGGTGTAAGCGGGCACTTAGGTAAAGCACCTCATAAGCCGGTTTTGCTTCTCGCCGTCATTAGAGGAATACGCAGAAACCAAATCCAAAATAAACGAATATTTATTACCCCAGAACTTATTTTAAACTTTAGGGAGACTTGGAACCAATTAGTGGATACGGGTCATACAGAGAATTTCGCGCTCCCCTTCTTCCATATGCGTTCAGAACCTTTCTGGCAGCTGGTGGCCAAACCGGGAATGGAAATAGGAATAACCCGCTCGGGAAGTATCAGGAGTTTCAAAAACTTACAGGAAACAGTGGCTTTTGCCCAAATCGACCCCGAATTATTTCTGCTATTACAACAGTCGCATATCTCTGAATTCCTCGAATCACATTTGTTACAACAGTTTTTTAATACTTCCCAAACCAATTACAGAAAAGACCAGGATTCGGCTGAAGAATCTCAGTTGGAGTACCAGATTCAACATTCCTCCGGAAAAGAGTACCGGGAAAGGTTATTTTTTCTTAAATCACAACTGGATGAAAGTCAGTACCAGGAAGAACTTTTTATAAGGGGTGGTTTATTTAAGCGTAGCATCCCAAAGATCTATGATCAGAGGTGTTGTATTTCCGGTATGCGTATTATGGGGCCGCCAAATATTCAAATGATCGATGCCTGCCATATTCACCCGTTCAGTATTTCCAATGATGATACCGTAACAAATGGTATTGCTTTATCCCCTACCTTACATCGTGCTTTCGACCGGGGACTGATAAGTATCACCCCAGATTATGAAGTCAAAGTATCAGGTTTGGTCAATGATAAAGATTCAGAATTTACTTTATCTCAATTTCAAAACAAACCTATATTACTGCCAAATAAAGAATCATGGTTTCCCTCAACTGAGTCCTTAAGCTGGCACCTTAAAAATATCTTTATAGAATAGTAGGAGTATTCTTAATAATGTAAACCTGTTTCGAATTTGGAGAAACATCTTTGTTGGCCCGTTTTAAAAACTTTTATTTCGGGAATTGAAATATTAGCTAACGCTACTCGTCGTATTGTAAAGTTTAGTAGGCACAAAGAGTTTAATTTAAATTAAAAATTTTAAATGGATAATGACTTTAGAATAATTGCAATTCAGCCTTTAAAAGGTTGCAAAAAGCGATTTAGAAAAAATCTGGAAATAGGTAAACTATATAAATTTTACGATGAATTTATTTTTCTTGACGAGAACGGAAATGAAATGCTACCTGGCAACAGAAATTTAAAATATATAAGGAAAAATAAAAAAATTCCAGAGAATTTATATAACCTTGAGAATGGACTTCAAGTAAATATCTCAGCAGTAGTGGGCAAAAATGGATCTGGTAAAAGTACCCTTCTGGAACTGTATTACGCCATTTGCTTTGCCTTAGCCTGTAAAGCTGAAATAATCAAAACATTTAGAAATACAGAGAACCATAGCCCTAGAGAAGAAGAATGGTTTTATTATGTATTGGAGGTATATAAAGAATTGAAGGTGGCTCTGTATTATTCTTATCAAGGTGAAATTTACTGCTTAGAAGCTTTAGATACCATTTTTGGTCTATCTATATATAAAAATACAAATAACGATTATTGTTTTTCAGAAGCTAAAAGCTTTTCTACAATATCGCACTTTAAAAATTTTTTATCTGAGAAATTTCCATACACCATAGCAATTAATTATTCCTTGTATGGATTAAATTCGGAATTTATGGGTCCGTGGGTGGAAAGACTTTTCCATAAAAACGATGGATATCAAACCCCATTAGTAATTAATCCTTTTAGAACAGAAGGAAATATTGATGTAAACAATGAATTACATCTGGCACAAACTAGGTTGCTGACTAATATTGTGATAGATAAAAATAACAAGGAAGTGAATGGCCAGATTATTTCAAAAATTGTTTACGAGAAAGATGATAAGAAGTACTCAGACTCTATCGGTAAGCCAGACTACAACCAAATATTTAGTGATTTTAAAGAATCAAATAAATTAGACGATATGGCTTTTCTAAAAAAAGTTGATTGTTTGATTTATAATAAAGAGGGGGATTATAAACAGCTTAAAGAAATAAAATTTGAAATTACAGCCGAGATAGGATTTATAGCAAATTACGTTTTCCGTAAAATTTTAAAAATATCCAACTATCCGGACTATCAAACCATATTCCTAAAAGAAGGAGTTCCGTTAAAAAACAAATATTTCTTTGACTTCTGCCAAAAGTTAAGTCTGGATAAAACTCATATAACTTATAAGTTACGCCAGGTTCTCAACATGTTACGCTTTAACCTAGTCCCGGGAGATTGGAATTATCTTGACAGGGGTGGTAAAAACAAGACCTATGATATAAAGGATTTGAATGAATTAAATTTTACCCTAGAGACTATTTTGAAGGGAAATAAAATGCTAGAAATTGAAGAATTAATTCCTATTGGTTGCTACAATGTAATCTTACAATCGGGGGATATAAGCCTGGCCAGTATGAGTTCTGGAGAACAGCATTTCGTACACTCCATACATTCTGTTCTATACCATATCTTAAATGTTGATTCAGTACCTAATAATATAGAATCCAAAAGAATTAACTACCCTTACGTTAATATTATATTGGATGAAATAGAACTTTATTACCACCCAGAATTCCAACGAAAATTTGTATATGAACTCTTAAGAAAGTTAAATGGACAAAGATTTAATAACATACAGGGGATCAATATATTATTTTCTACACATTCTCCCTTTATTCTTTCTGACATCCCTAAAGAAAATATTTTACGTTTAAAAAATGGAAAGGTAAAACCTTATAAAGAATCACACCAGACCTTAGGAGCTAATATACATGAGTTGCTCTATAATGACTTTTTTCTGGAAAATAGCTTTATGGGAGAGTTTGTAAAGAACAAAGTTTTAAATTTGATAGATCATCTTAAAGAAGAATCTGATGAAACGAATGCATCGAAAAACAATACTACAACAGCAGGTTTTGAATGGAATGACGCTAATTCAAAATTATTCATTGAACGAATTGGAGAACCCGTATTAAAAGACTCGTTATCTAAACTTTATTATCAAAAATACGAGATGACTTCTGAAATGATTGATGAAGAGATCGAACGTTTGCAAAACTTGAAAAGAAAAAATGATCGCAATTGATAAAGCACAAGTAGACAAAATCATTAAAAAAAGAAATACTGAGCTAAAAAGACAGCATAACCGAGCATATGATAAACTAGAAAAGCTTAAAAAAAACAATATCTTATCCCATAAAGAATCACATATTCTAAGACGTATTCTTCGTGGGTTTAAAAAATTTAGCCTTGTAACTTTATCTATAAACGAAATGGTAAACCTGTCTGAAGAAATTGGTATAATGCCCAAAACTCCAAAAAGAAAATTTGCCGGAAAGAATTCAAAAACATTTCTAAAAGATGAAATATTAAAGGCTTTAGGATACGAAACGAAAAGAGGGAGTTTTTATCCAGAATATTTTAGTGAACTTGGTATTAAATCATGTGTATATTGCAATTCTCAATTAACATTAAGCCTAAAAAAGGAGAAGATAGGTACTAAAAAGAAATATATTGCTAAATTTCAGGTTGATCATTACTATCCAAAGGCTAAATATCCTTATCTAAGTATTGCACTATTTAACCTTTATCCTACGTGCGCATCCTGTAATAATGCTAAGAAGGATGATGATATCCAATTTCAGCTTTACCAGGAAAGGCATGAAATTAATCATAACTTAATGGGATTTGAATTAGATCAAGCTCAAAAATCAAAATTTTTGGTAACTCGGGAAAGCAGAGAAATTGAATATACTTTCTTTAATAAGACATGTCCCGAGTATGATGAAAAATTTCATATTACGGAAATCTATAAGTCGCAAAAGGATGTTGCCGAAGATATTATCTTAAAATCTCAGACCTATGATAAAAATTTGCGTAAACAATTGAAGAAATTTGAAAATATAAACGATGCTCATATAGATAGGATAATCCTTGGTAATTATACAAATCCTAATGAAATACATAAACGCCCCATGGCTAAATTTATGCAGGATATTGCTAGGGAAGCAGGGCTTAAGATAAGCTTATAATTTCATTATATAGTATCCTTTGGAAACTTAATTTTCTATATTATATCAAAAAATTTTGAAATCAAAAAGAGACTATTGGAATCTCAACTGAATTAATTGCTTAGTAAGTATTGACAATTATTTTATGATTATCTTTTTCAGCCAAATAGGTTTATTTTCCATGGTCTTAATATAAAATCATAGCTCACCGAATATTCTTTTCTATTGAAAAGCTGTAAATTTTTGCTGAAATTTCCCGTATAAATATGCATATTGTCTGACACTTATTTAAATGCCTCTTTTCAAGGTCTATTTTCGCAACTTTTTTAAAATGCCAAAAACATCCTTGTTTTATTCAATCAAAAGCTATTATATTTGTAACCATGTATAATGTTGACTAATTTGGTTATGAAAGAATATTTTACTATTTCTGAGGTGGCTGACCTTTTGGGTGTTAGCAAAGAGACTTTAAGAAGATGGGACAATAATGATAAATTAAAGGCTACACGCCATCCAATAAATAATTACAGAGTTTACTCTAAGGAGCAACTTAAAGCATTCGATAAATTGCATTTTCTTTTCAATTCTGATAAAGCCAATGACAATCCTAAAGCCAATCATAACTATAATTCGATTGAATTATTTGCGGGTGCAGGGGGAATGGCACTTGGATTAGAAAAAGCCGGATTGAATTGTACATTCTTAAATGAAATAGACCACTGGGCTTGTGAAACCTTAAGAACAAACAGGCCAAATTGGTCAGTTATTGAAGATGATGTTTCTAAATTAGATTTTTCTGATTACAAAGGAAAAATAGACGTGGTTACTGGAGGGTTTCCATGCCAGGCTTTTAGTTATGCAGGAAAAAAAATGGGATTTAATGATGCACGAGGTACACTATTCTATGAGTTCGCCAGAGTTGTAAATGAAGTTAAGCCTTTAATTTGTGTAGGTGAAAACGTACGCGGTTTATTAAGACACGATAACGGAAATACAATTAACGGAATGAAATCCGTTCTCGAAGAATTAGGATATAGAGTCTTAAATCCTACTGTACTTAAGGCACTTTATTTCAATGTTCCTCAGAAAAGAGAACGCTTATTTTTAGTTGGAATAAGAGAAGACATTGAAACAGAGTTTTTATTTCCTAAACCCTATAAGAGGCAGTATAACCTGAGAGACGCCCTAAAAAAAGGTGACCTATATAATTGTGATGTTCCAGAATCCCAGGGTTCCCAATATCCAGCAAGAAAAAAAGAAATATTAGATTTGGTACCTCCTGGAGGATACTGGAGAGATCTTCCTTTGAAAATACAAAAAGAATATATGCAAAAGAGTTTTTATCTGGGAGGGGGCAAAACAGGCATGGCAAGAAGGATTAGTTGGGAGGAACCAAGTTTGACTTTAACTTGTAGTCCCGCTCAAAAACAGACTGAAAGATGTCATCCTGAGGAAACAAGACCTTTTACAATAAGAGAATATGCTAGAATCCAAACTTTCCCTGATAGCTGGATGTTTTCGGGTTCTGTTTCTAACCAATATAAACAAATCGGAAATGCAGTTCCAGTTAATTTGGCGAAGGAAATTGGACATTCAATCATATCATTTCTCAACAAAGCTTATAAAGAGTATAATCTGGAAAATAAGATTATTAATAGTAATCAAAAAATTATGGAATTTGAGGAGGCAGAGAGTTAATTTATTTTCGTTAAGTTTGAAATGCCAAAAAATTAACATAACATGCCTTATCTGAATTGGATTAGAGACGAAGATCTAATTAACGCTGTAAAACACATTATCCTTACTGCCCAAGCTGCTAAAGAAAAATCGGAAGTTAAATTTCATAGAAATGTTATTGACCCCTTTTCTGCCTTATTTCAAATTACCGGATTTAATCTAGATGGTGCTACCTGGTTAACTAGCGAAAAAACTAGACAGGCTGAAAAAGCTCTCCAAAATCATATTGGAGATTTTCATCAAAAAATTCTTGGAGAAGTTGACGGTTGGAGAAATTTGGGCATAGGTGGTAATATGGATTTGAAATCTGACGAACGTAGACTTTTAGCGGAAGTTAAAAATAAACATAATACTGTCACTGGCGGTTCCTTGTTTGATGTATACAAAAACTTAGAAGGGTTAGTAATGCCCAATAGCAGCATATATAACGGTTACACCGCGTACTTTGTGCAAATTATCCCCAAACGTCCTGAAAGATATAATATACCTTTCACACCTTCCAATAGAAAAACTTCCACAAGAGTGCATGCTAACGAACTCATCAGAATTATTGATGGAGCCAGTTTCTATGAACTAGTTACAGGAGAAGAGCATGCTCTAAAAGACCTTTTTGATGTTATTCCAGACGTGATTGAAAGTATTACTGAACGTAACTTAAGCAACCACGATAGGGAGGTGATGAATGATTTTTTCCGGAAAGCCTACATAGGAGATAATTAAAATATTAAGCTACTTTTATAAAACTTTCATCGCGCAAATCAAGTACGAAACTTGATTTGGCATTTCCTTTCCGATCGTTTACTCTTTGTTGATAAGAATGCTCTTTTGATTTTTTTAAAAAAGGAATTAGATCCTTAAAAGATATTTTATAAACACCATTTAAATATTCAACCTCTTTTGAAAACCTACTCATTTCAAATTTTACTGAATGCCATTCAACCCAGAAATAAATAACAATGTCAGGATATTTCCTGTAATATCTTATTGCATCTTTTCGATTAAAAACTACAGCATAAGTCGGATCGATTCCAAATAGTTTTTCTGCTTTAAAAAATGGTGTATTTTGTGTCTTTAAATCACACAAAATCTGTTCTTCATAAACTAAATCCGGCGCGTATGGATTTGTTGATTTTTCAGGATTAATCTTCAGTTTCAATTTATCACCGAATTTCTCTACAAAAGCCTCTTCGATTTGCTCACCGTTTTTACACCATAATTTTTTAGATTGTAAATCACTATGATTAACCTCTACCCCATTCTTATCATATAGCTTATAGTTTGTCATTAAAATTATTTTTTCTTTCAATTTACTACATTCACTCCTCATTTTAGAGGCTTACCCATCAAAGTTTATTAAACTTTCACTTGAAAATAGTTTTACCCATTCTTAAGCTTTCGATTTAAATCAGACCTATCATCACATAATTTTCCTTCAAGAACTCGCGAACATATGGGTTCTTGCTATTTTTATATATTCCTAAAGTTCATAAATGTTTTCTATGAGTACTCCATTAGAAAAAGTAACCTTACAGACTACCCTAAATCAAAGTAGACTGAACAATTTTCTATGATGTTCAGGAGATCCACCGGGTAATGGATAAAAACAGAGTTCAGCATAATTTTTAATGAAAAAGGGTGAAAACACCCTTTTATAAAAGAGACTAATAATGGTAATTGCTCCGGTAATAGAATTGAACTTTTATGAACTTATTCTATGCCATACTAACCGGAATTTTAATAGGTCTGATCATTTCTTTTATAATATCGATGATTTTTAAGCCTGAATGGTCTGTTAGACTTAAATTTGTAATTGCCTGCCTGGGATTAGCCCTTATTATTTCGGGGCTTTATTTCTATATTTAGCCAGGCTCGTTCTAATATTTTATGTCAAGATTTACTGTAAAAACTAAATCCTAACCTAGAGCCTTTATAGCTCTATAACTCTTGTTAGTTAGTATTCCGTCTGGTAAAAAGTAAGGAGAGACCTTACTTCTTTTATGGTGTTCGATAAATTCATGTTATCTAAAGGAAATATTTTTGTTTTACTAAAATTTTGAGAATGAAACCATCTGTACAATACAACGATAGAATAGGACACGCTTCGGCTGATATAGCTGGAATTAATTATGATGATATTGCTCAACGATGTAATCTGGGGGAAAGATATTCTATAATTGGAATTTCTCTTTATGGAACAACCGAACCCAATATTTCCCTGTTTTGTATAGACAATCACCAAAGCACCCCTGAAAATGAAGTGCTAGTTAAAGTTTACCCTAAGGTGGACCTTAATATTGATGACGTACTAGAGCGGTTAAATGTAACTATAAACATTTCAAATGATCCTCGATATAATAATCCAGAACTTGATACTGTGAGAGAAGTAACAATTGATGAAGATGATTAGCAAATTCGCCTAATGAATCATGGTTTTACTATCTCCGGTGGCGATTCTTTTGAAGAGAATTGTGGCGCAAAATTTAAAGTAAACACTACTAAACAAAAAGCGCACAACGATCGTGAAGAATATAATTGTCCTGAATGTGGTAAGACATCTACAAGGAGAGCTTCACTGCCTTTTAGAGATAGAAATATTAACTTAATATTACCAAGAACAGACGGTCGAACTGATCGTTACAATGGGGAAATCTTGCTTATTTGATCTGATTATACCGCTTATGTATCATTGAAAACCATTGGTGTGCAAAACCGTTATGTCCAGTTAACTTAGCACCCCATTATTCAAAGTAAATGAACATACTTCTTTATATACCCAGTAATTGAAATTTATTTCGCATAGTTTTCTTTTCCTATTTAGACAGCCTACCTCTGCTTTAGGGGGAAAATCCCCTTTTTAATTAACAGGATTTCATCTAATTTAATTTACTGAAAACCAGTGTATTAATTATGGAAAATGTTTTGTTAATTTTAGATACAAATTGCACTTTCGACATATGGGAGGTTATACTCGCGATACTTGTCGCGGCTTTACCTACTTTTATACTATATAAAGGACAGAAAAATTTAGCTGCTAAACAGCGAGACTTTATTAGTAATGTGGTAGAGGGAAAAATAATTGACTCCTATCTAAAGGGAAATCAAGCTAAACTAGAGAGTCATTACAACCTGAGATATGCAAAAATAATCACAAAAATTCTTGAAAATCCAATTCAAAAATTAGAGATTCTTTATTTGCCATTTTGGGGATTACAGTTTGATGAATTTTTACAAGCAAAAAAGAATACCATTAGCCTTGACTCATTTTCTAGTTGGATGTTGTCTCGGAATAGAGAATTCAATTCTGAATCTACCAATGAACTTCAAAATATAACAAAACTAGGTTGGAAGAAAATCAGGCCGGATTTTTTAGGCCTCGATGAAGAGTTTTGTGATTTTATTGATTGGTTAGAAAAAGAAAATAAACTTGACAAAGCACAGATTAAGAGTCACCTTCAAAATATTATTAACAAATAAATTTGAATAAAAATGAAATTAATCATTAAAGGAGTTTTAATATGCTATTGTACTCTTGGTTTTCTCAACCTGTATTCCCAAACTAATGATTGCAGTCATATTAATAAGGAAAGAAATAAGCAATGTCTTGAGGAAAAGATAAGAAACGATCATACTTACTTTCCTGAAAACAATATTTTAGACTATGAGTTTAATAGCCAACAAGTGAAAATATGTGTTCCAAAATCTGATAATCAAATCAGGTTCTGGGTAAAAAGCGATTCTACCAAACCAAACGTAAGCGTATATAAATTTAATGGTGAACAATTAATACATAATGCCAAATTAAAAAAGCCTTTTTACACTCATGTTTTCGAATTGAACGAAGCCTACGATTCCTTAAAGATTAAGTTTGAAGGGGAATCGGGTGATATAATTACTAGAAATATTTTTCCTAAAACAACTTCTTTTTACAAAAAGGATGAATCTTTTTCGATAATCTTTTATGGTTGCTTCCAGCCCTTTACAGTAGAATCTCAAAAATCCACTATTCTTCATGATGCTAAAAATCCATTTAATTACTATTTCAGAAAAGGTTTCCAAGATATAGCTAACAGCGAGAAATTAGACTATTCACCTAGAAAGGAGAAAGAGCGAGATGGCATCATTCTCAAAAATCCCAAATTGATAATAGGTACTGGAGATCAATTCTATTCAGATGCCGGTTATCTTGAGTCAGCCCTTAAAAATCATCCTTTATCTGCTTGGGGTCACACTTGTAATAACCCATATCCTCTTCTAGACTTAGCAGCATTTAAAGAACACTTGCACAATGGATACACCAGTTTTTATTCGTTTTCAAATTTTAGAAACGTTTTAAACCGATTACCGTCTATGAATGTCTGGGATGACCATGAAATTAGAGATGGTTGGGGATCCCATGGAGACGAATATATCAATGATAAACTCAATGATAGTTTAAGACCCTACTATTTACTAGCCAGAAAAGCATTTGTAGAACATCAACTAGCAACTGGCCCGATAAAAATCTCTGATGATCTGATAGAAGAAAACCAATCGCTTCACCAAGAACTAAAAATAAAAAATGTTCAAATCTTCGCTTTTGATTTGAGGTCCAATCGAAATATATGTGAGAATAGGGTTATTTCTGATACCCAAATGAATGATTTCAAAAAATGGTCTCAAAGTGTGAAAGAAAATTCTGAAGTATTAATCATATCTTCCATGCCCCTATTCTACAAGTCAAATTTAGTTGCAGAGGGATTGGCGAAAAAATTAGTAGATAAAGGTGAATTAAGAGATGATTTTAATGATAGTTGGTTTTCAGAACCGAATGTTGAACAACGAAATCAAATCATTGCTGAACTAATAAGGATGAGAAATAGAGATATTAAACCAATCATTATTTCGGGAGATGCCCATGTTGGCGCAATGATGAGTATTTGGTTTAAAAAATCTGGTGAGAATTCAAAAGATAATAAAAGACTGGCTTATGAATTTATTTTTAGTGGACTCTCACACGAGAAATTGGGAGAAAACCGGAATGCTTTCCAAGCCAATTTGCAAAAAAGATCGGAATTGGTACGAGTAAAAGACCCCACTCAAACTCTTGAAAACTTTGACGTATACCCTGTATACGAATTTACTAGGGCTAAATTAAATTTTGGTGGAATTCAGTTCGAGAATGGAAAAAAAACAGTCGTATCGCTTTTTATTAATGGAGATAATGAAAAGAATATTATCCAAAGATATCTAAGCTTAAATTGGACAGAAAACTATAATGAATATCTATCTAAAACTACCAAGCCCTGGCACTGGTATATAAATCCTTTCAAATGGGGTAAATTTAGACCTCAAGACGTACCTTATAATTACATATCCTTCACAAATTTTAAAGAATAAAAGAAGCTTTTATTCTTTAAAATTTGATTACTCATGGCAATTTACTAGAGCTCAGATGGGCTTTAGTTAAAATTTTTATTCATAAAAAGTTTCCCATTTAGATACATGACTTTTCTAATTTGAAGAGAAAGATCAGTTATATAGAAATCGGAATTCTTAAAATTCGATTTTCTAATTATTCTTTCTATAGCCTCAATAAGCTCATACTCAAAATTCTCCATATCGTATACGTTTGAGCACGAATTTATAGCATTAACCATTCCGTCAAAGTCGGATCCAATACAAATATGATCCCAAGCTTTTTCTCCTCCAACTTTAATGATATGTAGCAAATTATTTACCATGTAAGAAGTATGAAGCTTTTTATTGTAATTCATAGTAGTACTCTTTTCCTTCATGAAGCTATTTCCTTTTGCAACAGCCTTTTGATGGAGAAATTCCATCTCTTCATCATCGGAAAGATCTGGATCTAATTCTCCATCTATGAAATTAAAGTCCTCACCAAAATTTTCCTTAAACTCTTCAAGTTGAATATATTCTTTAGCAGGCCATGTTAAAAATTCAATAAAACGCGAGGTATAACCCAAAATTCGCTGATCAATGCTTAAACCTATAAGACCACCACTTCCAATAATCTCTACTATTTCCTCATCAAACAAGTTAATGGTCCATGGATTAAAAAAAGTATGATACCCTAATCTCCCTGAATGTAATCCAATTGGTTTCTTGATTCTAACTCCTGCTATGTCGTTATCTATATAGACGTTGTTGCCTAATATAAAAGATTTGAATTGATTCCAAGAAATACCTGTTACACCACAATGCGAGGCTATAATTGGAAAATTTGAAAACTTTGATTTTCTGTAGTTATAGAATTTTTTTCTGGCTAATAGACTCATATGCTTGACGTCAATCAATATAGGTTTACCGCTTTTATCACTATAACATTCATCAATAAATTCATAGCCCAAATCTGAAATTGCATATTTTTTTGGTTTGAAATCCTCGACATTTATAAGCTTTGAGCCATAACTATGATTACTTAAATATTCCTTACCAAAATCAGTTAAGTGTGTAAGAGTAACGTAAAAAAATCTATTATTACTTTTCTTTAAAGATTTTAAATTTTGAATAACATTACCTTCTCTATCAAAGAATGAATGTCCACCCTCAAGACTCATTACCAAATTCAATTTAGAATCATCATATTCATTCATAGAGGTAATGATTTGAACATCTTCTCTATTCTTTAGATATTTTTTAAGATGTAAAAACTCTGCATTAAAACGTTGCCAATAATTATCCTCTTCAGAAACTATTAATTCCAGGTAATCCTTATTTAAAGGTGCTATTTTAGGTAGAACATTTCGAATTAGCCAGCTTTTAGCAAAGCCTTTTTCAATAGGTATGATTGATAATAAAACTAACTTATAATTAGCCTCTACTAATTGCTTTAAACAGGATTGACTGTCAATTATATTACCAACCATAAAATCAAGTCCACTTTTATATTCTTCCCATGGACTTAAAGCTCCCTGGCTCAAAAAGGACTTGGTAGTTGCGTGTAGATGAGAATCAAAGAAATGCTCTGCCATAATTATTTTTAATTTAGTTCCTATATTGGTGAATCTTCTATAAACTGATTAGAAAGGAATATTTCGGCATTTTTATAGAAAAATCTGTCGCTATATTTTTTGAGTATTTCTGATTCTGTGAATAGTTTTATATATGGGTTTATGTAATTAAGTTCCAAACCGTGATTGAACAAAATATGCCAATCACTTCCGTATATAACCTTATTCCGAAACTCATACTTATTTTCACCACTCTCATCAATTCTAAAGATTTCCTCTAATCTGTTTTGCATATTTGCAATACCATTCTTATGCTGCTGATGTTCAAGAAATCCAACCTCACAAAATACGTTTTCATAATTGATACAAAGTTTATAAACAAGTTCCGCATAAAAGTTTTTTTCCGTTTTAGGAGGGAAAAGATTTTCATCTTCGGGTGTATATTCTGCAAACCAACCATCCTCACCACCAGCATGGCCGAAGCAAACTTTGAGTCTAGCATACTTAGGTTGATTTAAAAGCTCTTCCCAAAATTCAGGGTCACTATTTAGGCCGCTTTTGTGTGGGATTGCCTCAAAACCTGTAGGAGTACAATGAGTGAAAATCGGGATTTCGTGTTCTAAACATAAATCAAATAATTCATAATTCAGATTATTCAGTTCAAAATTTGAATTATTGACCGGTTTATAACCAAGAGGTGGATAAAATTTAATTCCTCGAAATTTCTTCATCTTAATGAGATCGAAGATTTTTCTCAAACCTGTTGTACCCCTCATCGGATTATAAGGTGCAAAGCCTACTAATTCTGAATTAACCTCCTGTAAATAAGACATATTATTTAACATCTGGTCGATATTATAAGTCGAAAAATTTCTTTCGAAGAACCAGTCTGCATCAATCATATGAAAAACAAATGTTTGAACAGAAGGATAGCTGTTCTTCATACGTTCTATTATTTTCTCCTCACCTAAAGTCATAAAAAGAAACCACCGAAGGTAATTTAAACCGTCTTCTATGGTTTCGAATACATGACGAACGAAGGAACTAATTATGTATGGCAACCTAATATTTAAAAACTCATGGTTTTCGCTTAGATTATCTATATTTTCAGTCTCGAAAAACTCAATAACTTTTTTCTCTCTGGCAAAATGAAGTAAAGCTTTCTGCACCTGGATTGATTCAAAAGTCTCTAAAGTAGTTTTAAATCCAATATCCTTTACTAAATCGTCCATTGAAAAATTAAACAAATCCTTTTCAAAATTCGGATCTTGAAGATTAATGAATTTTGAGATATTGTAGCGATTATAATTCAGATAATTTCCAGTTAATGCGATCAGTATTTTTTCTATTCCGGCAGCGAGGGTAGGATTGATTCCTCTTGATATCATTACCCCCTTAATAGGTAAATACTTAAGATTAAATATGTGTGTATGTATATCAATAATTCTTTCTGGATAACTCATGATTAGATTATTAGTATTAACTCAAATTTACCGAAATTTATTAAAAAGCTAGAAAGCAACAAATTACGAAATGATTATGAGTAAGAAATACCCTGAAAACAAGTATTTTTCCGGAATAATAAATTGTAGAAGATAAAATGGAATATTAATGAATAAACCAAAATTGAGTTGAATTGCAATTTCCTTTACTCTTCATTTTCAAGGAAGCAAAATTCCGAAGAGACCAAATAGCGAATAAAGTTCTTGCTTTAACAGTTTATACATAAGCACTCAATCTTAAGAATAAATTCTTAACTATCAAATTCTATCATTTGATACCAATTCAAATGAAAATATTTTAAACATAAAAAATATTGATATTCTGTAACCCTTTTAAAAAAAGGCTCCACATTCCTGTGAAGCCTTGTCTTTGCTAGTATCGGGAATTTGACTCGAACCATTGACCTTCGGGTTTTGACTAACGCCATATTTAAAAATTTTAAACTCAGTAATCGATTCTTACAGATGGGGTAGCCCTTCTTACTATCAATTAAATCGTTAACTAACGATTTTTTTATAAATCGAATAATACATTATTTCAATTATACTTGCTATTTAAGCCATATCTATTCATAGAATTTAAAAACACAAATCTTGATTATTCTTTTTCAATGTACCAAGCCTTAAGAACAGAATTGGTCAAATGCCTACTACCAGATTTTATTTAATCTCTAATTAAATATTAGGCTTCCAATTTCTAAGCTTCCGACTAAGTTCAGACATATCCTGACTTAATTTATCTTCAAGGACTCGCGCATATATTTGGGTTGTTGCTATTTTCGTATGCCCCAAAAGCTTAGAGACAGTTTCTATAGGTACTCCATTAGAAAGCGTAACAGTAGTCGCAAAAGTATGCCTGGCCATATGAAAGGTCAGATTCTTCTTGATATCACATAAATCAGCTACTTCCTTTAAATAAAGATTAACCTTAACATTAGTTATAACTGGTAAAAGACTTTGGGATATTTCGGTCATTGGATGTTCATTGTACTTTTCGAGTATCTCTAGAGCTTTATCCAGTAAAGGTATCTTAACTTTGGCTTTAGTCTTATTTCTTGAAGTGAAAAGCCACTTCTGGCCGTCCAGACCATTCCTAACGTTATCTTTGGTTAGATCATTCATATCCGTAAAACTGATCCCAGTATAACAGCTGAAAACAAATAAATCCCTCACCCTATCCAAACGGTCATTGTAAAAATTAAAATCCTCAATTTGTTTTAACTCACTAAGATTTAGAAAGTCTCTTTCCTTTTTTTGAAAAGTAGGCTTCCACCGTATAAACGGATCCTTTTCAACCCATTCCAAATGAAAAGCAAGAGTTACTATTTTACGAAGTCTCTGTAAATGCTTCATTACCGTGTTATGGCTCATGGCATTCACATGGCCTTTTGGCCAGTAGTTAAAAAGGAAATTCGCAAAATCATTTATAAACTTATAATTAAGTTCGTTCAGATAAATAGTGGTCGTCTTAAGTTCTTCGTTTAAGAATTTAAGAACATATTTCTCTGTAACAGCGAAATTACGGATGGTTCCTTTGGTAAGCGTTTTCTCAATCTTTTCTTTGTGATATTCTAAAATATCTAACAAAGTTTTATCTCTAGGCCCTTCACCTAAAAAATTTGATTTAAGAAGGTCTGCGGTTACTTTTTTATTCTGGAACCTTAAGTCCTGGTAATTTTGAAAAATCTTTGTTTTGGTCTCCGAAATGAGATTATTAGCCTCCCTAGCTTGTTTAGAATTACCCTTGACACTTTGTGTAGAAGAATCCCAAAGATCGAATGGAACTTTAGATTTTAGACTAATATTTACTCTACGGCTATCAAGGGAAATTCGAACGTAGAGATTTATTTGATTGTTTTTCACTCTGGAAGCATAAACCCAGAATAAGATGGAAAATGTTTTAGAAGTACGCATAGGTATCGTCTTTAAATTAATATTCAGTTAAGACGAAAGTCAAATCCACAAAAAAATTAAGCTACTGGTAATCAAACTGTCAACATATTGACGGGGTAAAATTTATGTTGACGATTTGTTAGATAATAAATATAATAAAAGTCCTTCTAACAAAAGCTCTAAAAAACATAAAACCCTGTAAATCATAGCGTTTACAGGGTTTTGATATCATTTGAATTCTCTAAAAGTGACCTTGCCAGGATTCAAACCTGGAACCTCCTGAGCCGTAATCAGGTGCGCTATTCAGTTGCGCCACAAGGCCATTAAAATATCGCTTTTCCTAGGTGGTTAAGCGGCTGCAAATATATTATTATTTTTATAATCTGAAAAGAATCTTCAAGTTTTTTGATCTAAATTATCTCTGCACTTAATCCTTCTTCCAGTAATTTTGAACATCTGGGTTTTAAATCATCAAAAGAACCGGTTTTTACAATACATTTTCCTTTGTAATGAACCAGGATAGCACATTGTTCTGCCTGCACAGGAGTATGCTCGCAGGCATAGATTAAAGTTTCTATTACGTGATCAAAAGTATTGTAATCGTCATTATAAAGTACGATCTCATTCTCCTTCTGCGTAGTGGTTTTTACTTCTTCTAATACTTCTTCTTTAGTACTCATCGTCATTTACAATTTTAAAGCTTCAAATATACAAATTATCTATAAAATGCTTACTCTGAAAACTTTACAGCAACCCAATTACTTCTTTCAATATGTTCTATATAATTTAAACCTAATTTCTGGCAGGCTTCTTTTATCACAGGGATATCCTCTTCGTAAAATCCGCTTAAAAAAAGATTTCCGCCATTATTAAGGCAATCTTTATAAATTGGAAGATCCCTAAGTAAAATATTACGATTAATATTCGCCAGAATCATATCATATTTTCTATCCTGTAATAATTCGGCGCCGCCCTCTTCTACATTAATATTATCGCAATCGTTTCTGCCCACATTTTCCAGGGTGTTTTGGTAACACCAATTGTCGATATCTATGGCATCTACAAACTTTGCCCCTTTCATACTTGCCAGAATCGCTAAAACGCCAGTTCCGCAGCCCATATCCAGAACCGCTTTATCATTCCAGTCGTTTTTTAAAATATGCTGAATCATCATATGTGTGGTAGCGTGATGCCCGGTGCCAAAAGACATCTTTGGCTCAATCACGATATCAAATTCTGTATCGGATTCTGGATGAAATGGCGCCCTAACACTACAAATATCGTCTACCATAATGGGGCTGAAATTCTTTTCCCATTCTTCATTCCAGTTTACCTGCTCAATTTCTCCTTTGGAATAGGTAATTTGAAATTCATCCGATTGTAAAATATGAACCCCTGCCAAAAGATCATCTTCATATTCTTCGGCAGGGATATAGGCTGTAAGGCCGTCTTCTTCTTCCACAAAACTCTCAAAACCCAAATAGCCAAGCTCTGCCACCAGTATTTCTGAAGCAGGCTGTAGCGGCTCTATTTTAAACTTGAATTCGAGATAATTAGAAGACATATTAAAAGGCGTTTATAATTTCAACAAAATCTACAGCTTTAAGGCTGGCACCACCAATAAGTCCGCCGTCCACATCTTCTTTTGCAAAGATCTCTTTAGCGTTGGCCGGTTTTACACTTCCTCCATAAAGGATAGAAACATTTTGTGCGATTTCATCATTAAATTTTTCTGAAATATTCTTTCTTATAAAAGCGTGCATTTCCTGTGCTTGCTCCGGGGAAGCAGTTTCTCCCGTTCCAATGGCCCAAACCGGTTCGTAAGCCAATACCACATTTTTCCAATCTGAATCTGAAATCTGGTATAAACTCTCATGAAGCTGTTTCGCTACAAGATCAAAATGTTTATCGCTCTTTCTATCGGCCAGTTCTTCACCAAAACAAAAGATAATTCTCATCTCGTTTTTTAAGGCTGCATTTACTTTTTCGGCAAGAATATCATTAGTTTCTCCAAAATGCGCACGGCGCTCACTATGGCCTAAAATTACGGTATCTACACCAATACTTTTAAGCATTTTTGCTGAAACTTCTCCTGTATAAGCTCCATTTTCTGCCTGGTGCATATTTTGCGCCACAACCTGTACCGGAGTATCTTTTAAACCCTGAAAAGCTGAATACAAATTAGTAAAAGCGGGTGCCACCATAACTTCGGCTTGCGGCTCCTTTACCAATTGCATTTTTAAATGTGAAAGCAGTTCTTGCGTTTCAGCAAGATCGTTATTCATTTTCCAGTTTCCGGCTACTATTTTTTTTCTCATAATTTCTTAGTTGATTTTATTTATTTCCGCGGAAAAAATCCGCACACCTACAAATATATTGATAAGAATAAACATAGCTGCGCCCAAGCCGAATGAAGATTGGCTTTTTACCAATATTTTAAAAAAACATAAGGATGATTTATAATTTTATATCCTCAGCATCAAACCAATGCTTTTTCTGGGTAATTGTGCCGCTCTTTAAAACCAAAAGTCCGGGATTAGACCTCACAAGTGTCTGTAAAACTTTTTTATCTACCTGGTAAAATTCAAAATCGAGTTTGAATTTATTGATAATTTTTTCCTGATCTGCATCATTTGAAGCAGTTAAACCAACTACTTTATAACCTTTTTCATCAGCTTCAGCCGCAAGTTTTTGTATAGCTTTAAATCCTTCCTGCTCGGTATGTGAGAGATCATAGGCCACCACCATAAAAAGTTTTTCGGCGTTAAGAATTTGACTGGTCATAACCTCGCCATCTTTTTCTATTTCAAAATCCTGAATTGGTGGGACATAACCTTCTTCTACCATAGTAGTTTGCACTTCAACAAATTCACCTTCCTGGTTGGGGTAACTTCCATCTGTAGTTACGTTTACCTCTTCGCCATTATGAAGAAACGTCCATTCGTATTCATAAACCGCTTTTTGAGCATCTTCGGGAACTTCCATTAACTCCGGAATATTATTTCCAATTTTATAAGCTCTAAAATCAAGAACCGGTAAGTGCATCAGAACGTGATAGCAAAACCAAAAGGAAAGCATAAAAGACAAAAAGATAATCCAACGGTGAGAAATTGGGTGTAAAACCGGGGTGATCAATTTTCGATTAAAAAATAGAATTAATATGAAAATGAGTAAAATCACGTCTTTTATAAAAGACTGCCAGGGCGTTAGCGGGATGGCATCGCCAAAGCACCCACAATCTGTCACCTTATTGAAATAAGCCGAATAAAACGTAAGAAACGTAAAGAAAACGATCATTAACAGCAGGCTCCAAACGGTGAACTTAGGCAGGTAGCCTATTAAAATCATTATTCCTACTACCAATTCAAAAACCACTAAAATAATGGCAATTACCAAAGAGTAGGGCACCAAAAATTCCAGTCCCAAAACTTCCGGGCTAAAATATTCCTGGAGTTTGTAAGAAAATCCCAGCGGATCGTTGAGTTTTATAAATCCTGAAAAAATAAATAATACACCAACCAGTACTCTGGAAATTCCTACTAATAATTTCATTCTGTTTTATTTAAATAATGCTTTATCTGCTTAAAAGTTACAAAAACTAGTTTTCCTTTTCGGTCATTAAAACCATTGCAAAAATTGAATAGTTAATCATATCCTGGTAATTCGCATCAATCCCTTCACTCACTAGGGTTTGCCCTTTATTATCTTCAATTTGCTTCACCCTTAACAATTTCTGAATAATAAGATCGGTCAAAGAGCTAACCCGCATATCTCGCCAGGCCTCGCCATAATCGTGATTTTTATTCATCATCAAAGCTTTGGTTTCAGCTATTTTTTCGTCATAAAGTTCTGAAGCTTCTTCTACCCCAAGATCGGGTTGGGCGACCACACCTTTTTCTAACTGAATTAAAGCCATTACCGAGTAATTGATGATCCCGATAAATTCAGATTTTTCGTCTTCATCTACTTTTCTCACTTCATTTTCCTGAAGTTTCCTTATTCTCTGGGCTTTAATAAAAATCTGGTCGGTAAGTGACGGCAGCCTAAGAATTCTCCAGGCGCTTCCATAATCTTTCATCTTATTAATAAACAGGCTGCGGCAGGTAGCCACCACCGCGTCATACTGTTCTGAGGTATTCTGCATAAAAGAGATCTAATTTGCGTAAATTTCGTGCAAATATTTTAGATACTAAAACTGCATTTTATAAATTCTGAAGTAAGCTTTAAAAACCATCGCTTTTCAACTTCAGAAAAACAGATAAAAAATGACCATAAATTGTAAAGGTGAACTTATAGATCTTAGCAGCCCAAAAGTAATGGGAATTATTAATGCTACCCCGAATTCCTTTTATGCTGAAAGCCGAAAAACTTCGGAAACCGAAATCCTAAAGCAAGTAGAGCAAATGCTGAAAGATGGCGCCGATTTTATTGACGTTGGTGGTTATAGCACTCCGCCGGGCGCACCTAAAGTGGAAGAACCTGAGGAATTGAAACGTGTTTTACCCGCAGTAGAAAAAATTCTGAAGCATTTTCCGGAAACATTAATTTCCGTAGATACTTTTAGAGCAGGTGTAGCCGAAAAAAGCATTGAAGCAGGAGCCGCAATAATCAATGATATTGCAGCCGGCAGCCTTGATTCCGGAATGATGAAAACCGTGGCAAAATACCAGGTCCCTTATATTATGATGCATATGCGGGGCACACCGCAAACTATGAAAGAACTGAATCAATACGACGATCTTGTTCAGGATATATTATTTTATTTTTCAGAAAAAATAAATACAGCAAGAACGTTGGGAATTAACGATCTTATTGTAGATCCCGGCTTCGGCTTTGCAAAAAATATTAGTCAGAATTTTGAATTGCTTTCTAAATTGGAACTTTTTAAAACTTTAGAGCTTCCCATTTTAGCCGGACTTTCACGAAAATCCTTAATCTATAAAACTTTAAATACTTCAGCGCAGGAAGCTATCAATGGCACAACCTTTTTAAATACCATCGCTTTAAGCAAAGGCGCTTCCATTTTACGGGTGCACGATGTGAAAGAAGCGATAGAATGCACTAAATTATACGCAGAACTTAATAAGTAGCTGCATATTTTCTATTTTTACACAAAACCACGCTAATTTGGATATAATAAACCTTCGTTTTCTTGATGTTCTCGATATTGTATTTGTAGCCCTACTGCTGTATTATTTGTACAAGCTGGTAAAAGGAACGGTTGCGGTGAATATCTTTATCGGGATCGTTATTATTTACTTAATGGGAAGCCTTACGCAATTGCTGCAAATGGAGCTTTTGAGTAGTGTTCTTGGTGAATTTATTGGCGTGGGAATGTTTGCATTAATTGTGGTTTTTCAACAGGAAATTAGGAAATTCCTTTTAATGATTGGCTCTACCAATTTCACTCAAAAAGGAAAGTTTTTCACCCAACTTCGATTCTTAAAAGGTGATCTAGAAACCAGCACGAATGTAGAAGATATCATTTCAGCCTGCGAAGTGATGGGTCAGAGTTTTACGGGGGCATTGATTATTATTCAGAAAAACACGAATCTGGATTTTGTAAAAAATTCCGGGGACGATATGAATATTGAACTCAATCAACCCATTATTGAATCTATTTTCTATAAAAATTCACCACTTCACGATGGCGCGATGATCATTGAAGACAACAAAATTACCGCCACCCGGGTTATTTTACCGGTTTCTAACGATAGGTCTATTCCGCTTAGATTTGGGTTACGACACCGCGCCGCTGTGGGAATTACTGAAAAAACCGATGCACTCGCACTTGTTGTAAGTGAGGAAACGGGACAAATTTCTTATATAAGAGACGGGGAATTTGTCATGTTTGAAAGTAACGAAGAACTTATTGAACGAATTAAGGAAGACCTTTTATAATTTTTACAAAGATTCTTCTGCCATAAACTGAACTTCATACAGGTTTTTGTAATAACCATCCTTCTTTTGAAGCAGTTCGGTATGAGTTCCTATCTCTACAATTTTACCGGCATCCATCACCATAATCTTATCGGCTTTTTTAATGGTTGCAAGTCTGTGTGCAATTACAATAGAAGTACGTCCTTTCGTAATTTTATCGGTTGCTTCCTGGATTAAAAGTTCGCTATAAGTATCAACTGAAGACGTTGCTTCATCCAAAATCAAAATACTTGGATTACTCATATACGCCCGCAAAAATGAAATAAGCTGGCGCTGGCCCGAAGAAAGCATTGCTCCGCGTTCTTTTACATTATAATGATAACCGTTTGGTAACGTATTTATAAACTCGTGAATTCCAATTTGTTTTGCAGCTTTAACCACTTCCTCTTCCGTAATATCGGGATCGTTAAGGTTTATATTACTCAAAATGGTATCGGCAAAAAGGAAAACATTCTGCAACACCACGGCAATTTCAGAACGCAGGGATTCTAAAGTAATATCTTTAATATCAATACCATCAACCAAAATTTGCCCGCTTTTTATCTCATAAAAACGATTCAGCAGGTTGATAACGGTAGATTTTCCTGCACCGGTAGCTCCCACAATTGCAATAGTTTCCCCGGGATTCGCTTTAAAAGAAACACCTTTCAGCACCTCTTCATCATCGGTATAACTAAAACGCACATCTTTAAATTCAATTTCTCCTTTAAGATCGCTTACTTCAATCTTACCTGTATTACTTATTGAAGATTCGGTATCGAGAATTCCGAATACACGATTAGCCGCTACCATTCCCATTTGCAACGTGTTAAACTTATCGGCAATTTGGCGAAGAGGTCTAAATAATAATTGCGATAATTCAATAAAAGCGATAATTACCCCAAGGGTAATTCCGTCATCGGCTACAGCTCGCAGTCCACCGTACCAAACGATCAAACCAATGGTTATGGATGTTGCCATTTCGGCAATTGGAAAGAAAATAGAGTTATACCAAACCGTCTTCACCCAGGCATCACGATGTTTCCCGTTTATTTCTTTAAAATTATTGTATTCGGCTTTTTCGCGGGTAAAAAGCTGAACGATTTTCATTCCTGTAATTCGCTCCTGAACAAAGGTGTTTAAATTGGCAACCTGGGTTCTTACTTCTTCAAAAGCAACTTTCATTTTCTTCTGAAATACACGCGTAGCATACATAATTAAAGGAAGCACCGTCAATACCAACAAGGTTAACTGCCAACTCTGGTAAAACATAAAACCTATTACCACCAACATTTTTAGAATATCACTGATAATCATAAAAAGCCCCTGGCTAAAAATACTGGCTATTGTTTCAATATCGCTTACCGCGCGGGTTACCAAACGCCCAACTGCCGACTTATCAAAATAAGTCATTTTAAAGTTGAGCATATGTTTAAAAAGGTTCACCCGAAGGTCTCTAACCACTTCCTGTCCCAGCCAGTTGGCGAAATACACAAATAGAAACTGAAAAATAACTTCCAGCACTAAAACTCCAGCCATTAAACCCACATAAAAAACCAGGTTATCATAATCCTGCGGGGTAATTGCATCGTCTACAGTAACCTTTAATAAATAGGGTCTTAAAACAGCAAAAAATGAAAGCAAAATCGCAGCAACCGCCACAAAATAGAAAGTTACTTTGTAGGGATTAGTGTATTTAAGCAGGCGCTTAAATAAATCAAAATCGAATGCGTTACCTGTTTTAGATGCCATTTATTTTATTGCTATTTCCGGATAAGTAACCTTTGTAAGGTATAATGCTTTTGCAGGCACCGAAGTTCCCGCCTTACTCCTGTCTTTACTTCTTATAACCTCGTGAATATTTTCAATAGGTTGCTTCCCTAAACCAATTTCCAGTAAAGTTCCCACAATTGCACGCACCATATTTCTTAAAAATCTGTCGGCTGAAATATGAAAAACCAACACTCCATTTTCTATTTTCCAAACTGCTTCAGTAATCTTGCAATTATAGGTTTTTACATCGGTTTTAGACTTTGAAAAACACTTAAAATTAGTATAATCCTTTAAGATTTCTGCGGCCTTATTCATTTTTTCAACATCCAGCTTATTCTTCATAAAATAACTTCTATCTTCTAAAAAAGGATCTTTATGCTGAACGATATGATATTCATAACTCCGGCTTAAAGCATCAAAGCGGGCATGTGCATCCGGCTTCACTTTAAAAAAATCCCGTATAGCTATGTCTGCCGGAAGCAAAGAATTCAATTTAAACTGAAAAGCTTCCTTTTCAAGTTCGTGAGCGGTATCAAAATGCGCAAAGATCTGTTTTGCGTGCACCCCCGCATCTGTTCTGCCAGCGCCAACAATAGCTGTTTTTTGTTGAAAAACAACCGAAAGTGCCCGTTCTATTTCTTCCTGAACCGAAATGGCGTTTGGCTGATTTTGCCAACCGTGATAAGCCTTTCCAAAATATGCCAGTTCTAAAAAATACCTCAACCGAGTTCTTTATTTTTATATTTGCGAACTGCAAAGATAAGGCATTTATTAGAAGCTTAAATCCTTTGAAGGCATCGGTTTTAAAATGATTTTTCTAAATAAAATATTCCAGATTTGAAAAAAATACTCTTGCTAAGTGATACCCACAGTCATATAGACGAAAGAATTTTGCATTATGCCGGGGAAGCTGATGAAATATGGCACGCCGGTGATATTGGCACTACCGCTGTTTCTGATGAATTGCAAAAAATAAAACCCCTAAGAGCAGTTTATGGCAACATTGACGATGCGGAGATAAGAAAGGAATTTCCGCTTCACCAGCGTTTTAAATGCGAAGGAGTAGATGTTTGGATCACCCATATTGGAGGATATCCGGGTAGATATTCTCCCGCAATTCGGGATCAAATAAAACAGGATCCACCAAAACTTTTTATTAGCGGACATTCTCATATTTTAAAGGTAATGAACGATAAAAACCTGGGATTACTTCATATGAATCCGGGTGCAGCAGGAAAACAGGGATTTCATAAGAAACGTACTATGCTGAGATTTAAAATTGATGCTGCGGAAATTCAGGATTTAGAAGTGATAGAATTGAAAGGAAAATAAACAGTTTGCAGTCTCAGTGAGCAGAATTCGCGTCGTTGCGATGGAAGCTCAACTGAAGCAATCTGTTCATTATTAATAAAAAGCAATCCTTATTTTAATTACAGATTGCCGCGTCATAATTCTCCTGTGGTCAAATTATTTCTCGCAATGACGAAACAAGAACAACTAATCACAAAATATTCGTGTATTCGTGGCAATAGTTTATACTTACAAAAATCGAGTAGGAAGATAGGGATTAATTCCCTATCTGTCCTCTCACACCACTCAGCGTACGGATCCGTACTGAGCGGTTCCCTAATTTATGTTCTAACTTTAGAATAATAATCCAGCAGAAAAGGGTAGCCAGCCTGTCTCAGTCTGTGCGTGGTGATGGTCCTTGTGAGGATAAAGCTGTTGGCGATATGCCAGTGACTTTTCCTCGTGTCGGCATATTCCCACGCTTTCCACTTGTTCAGGCCAAGCTTGATAAGCATCTTTCCTTTCGTGCGGATGCGTTTCCATTGTTTCCAGATACACATCCTTAGACGTCGACGGTACCAGCGATCTATCTTTCTCAGTAGGCTTTTCATATCTGCCATTTTAAAGTAGTTCACCCAACCTCTAACGTAGTGGTTGAGTGATTCCTTTCTTTGGTCTTCGCCCCATCCATTGCTCCTTGATGTGAGCTGTTTTAACCGCTGTTTCATCTTTCGGATACTTGTAGGGTGAGCTCGGAATCTACCTTTTCCGTGACTTCGATAGAAGGTATGTCCGAGAAACTTGATTTTGGAGACGTGAGAAACATTTGTTTTCTCTCTATTTACTTTCAAGAATAACTTATCCTCGATAAAAGGAATAATATTCCTTAGCGTTCTCCCAGCGCTTCGCTTGCTTTTGCAGACGATCATCAGATCGTCCGCATAGCGGACGAAGCGGTGCCCCCTTCTTTGGAGTTCCTTGTCCAACTCATTTAACATTATATTGCTCAACAGTGGACTTAGTGGTCCTCCCTGAGGAACCCCCAGTTCGGTTTCTTCAAACTTATTCCCGATCATTACTCCAGCCCTAAGATACTTGTGAATGAGCGAGATTACCCGCCCATCCTTTATTGTTCTTGACAAGATCTCCACAAGTCTACTGTGGCTTACCTTGTCGAAGAACTCCTGCAGGTCCATATCGACAGCATAGATGTGGCCATCGCTGATATAATCCCTGCATTTCTTAAGTGCCTGATGAGCATTTCTACCGGGTCTAAAGCCGTAACTGTAGGCAGAGAATTGCTTCTCGTAAATAGGAGAGAGTACCTGAGTAATAGCTTGTTGGATTACCTTGTCTACCACTGTGGGCAAACCAAGCAATCGCTTCTTACCATTCTCTTTGGGTATTGTTACCCGTCGTACTGGTTTAGGACGATATTTTCCGTCCCTTATGGATTGTAATAGCTCAACCCTGTTTTCTACAAGATAGTCCTGTAAATGTTCGATTCCCATCTTGTCTACTCCTCCTTTTCCTTTGTTGCTCCGAACCTTTTTGTAAGCACGGTTCAGGTTGGAAGGGGACAGGATCTGTTCTAATAATCCATCTTCTAAAGTAGTAACATCAGTAAGGTTGTTTTCAGTTATCCTCATAAAGGTCTGCCCTGCTGCATAACTGTCGGGTTCCGCCCTATCCTTTTGCAGCCAGGTATCTTTCGATATTTTCTGCATTCTTCCCTTCATAAGGTAACAATCATTGACTTCTTACTTCTTAAGGTTCAGTCCTTCCCCAATTGTGAGACCTGTGCAGTTTATGCACCTCGTTGACTTTGGGTACTACGACGTCAGCTGACCTCTCACAGTAAATCTTGTTTCAACCATAGGTTCATACGCTGTTTCGCCTATGTCTGTGAGATCTCCCGCGGTAAGACGTATCACTTTCATTCCATATATCCGCATCATTTACACCCTGATCTCCGTATAGCTTTAGGATTTCGCTTTGTAGTGCAAGCTCATCCAGATCAGATATGCCTCATATGATGTTCGTGTTCCTCGGACCGGAACTTTGCCGCCGGCTTCCTTCAGATTCCACCTCGCGGTGGACACCCTTGCCTTTGGCTAATGATAGGTAGCTATAAACCCTCATAACGGACTTGCACCGTCAAGTGATACGCCATGCACGGCGCACACTAAAAAACCCGAAGCTTTCACTTCGGGTTTTCACGCACTAATACTACTAAGATGATAGGCTTATCGTAATCGGTCCACAGATTTTACGAGATCTTCGTCCTTTTTAATGGCCTTATTGGCCAAAACAAGAAAAACGATAGAAATGATTGGAAGAAACATCCCAATACCCTTCTCTGAAATATCCATTTCTCCAGGTAAACTTAGCGACCAATAAACAAACACTCCTAGTAAAAAAAAGTTTAATAAGATATTTAGACGCCCCAATACAAATTGAAGCTTTCTATTTTTGAACATAAAAATACTCAACAAAGATAATAAAGCTGAAGCCAGAAATGCAACAAAAACCATAAGATAATCTTGTGCATACATAGCTACACCTTCACTATTTTCCCAAAGTGAAAATACGAAAATAAGTCCGCCGCTAATAATGGCAGCAATAAGTAAATATACTGTTTGTATTCTTTGTAGCATAACTTCTGGTGGAATTCGCGAACAAAAATAAAGATTCTTTTTAGAAATGCTATTTAAAATATTAAAATAAAGTTGTATACTTGCAGGAACATTTCGTAACCAATTCAAAACAGGTTACTTAAGTCTCCAAATTTTTTTCGATTCTTCCTCGAGAAGTTTAACAATCAACCCAAACACAAATTTATTCTTAATTATTCATGTTTGAAATTTCAGAATTAAAAGCTAAAAAGCTTCCTGAGCTGCAGGAAATCGCTAAAACTTTAAACGTTCCCAAATTTAGAACTTTAAAAAAATTAGACCTGGTTTATCAAATCCTGGACTATCAGGCTGCAAATCCTAAAAAAGCTAAAGAAGCCTTAACCGACGATACTAAAAAGGAAGAAACTCCTAAAAGTGACGAGCGTAGTAAAACTTCAGAAAAGCCACAACCAAAGAAAGGTGGCAAAATAGGAAGTAATAAAAAACCACCACGGGCTGCTGCAACCGCAGAAAAAAAAGAGCCCCGCCCTGCAAGAAAGGAAAATTCTTCTCCTAAGAAAGAAGATGCGCCGGCAAAAGCCAGGGAACCAAAAAAGCAGGAACAAAAACCAAGGGAAGACAATAGTAATTCTTCTCAAGGTAAAAATAATCCTCGCGACCATAAAAAAGACACACGTAGCAATAATAGCAACAAAAACAATGGAGGCCGCGATTCTGGCAACCGTGATGGGCGAAACCGCTACCGCGAACCAGACTATGAGTTTGACGCGATTATAGAAAGTGAAGGTGTACTGGATATTATGCAGGATAACTATGGTTTCCTAAGATCTTCAGACTATAATTACCTTACTTCTCCAGATGATATTTATGTATCGCAATCTCAAATTCGTTTATTCGGATTAAAAACCGGGGATACTGTTTTAGGGCAAATAAGACCTCCAAAAGAAGGTGAAAAATATTTCCCTTTAATCAAGATCAACAAAATTAACGGATTAGACCCGCAGGTAGTGAGAGACCGTGTTTCTTTTGAACACTTAACTCCGCTTTTCCCGAAGGAAAAATTCAATATTGCTGAAAAGCAAAGCAGCATGTCTACCCGTATTATGGACCTCTTTTCCCCTATTGGAAAAGGCCAGCGTGGTATGATTGTTTCCCAGCCTAAAACTGGTAAAACAATGTTGCTTAAAGATATTGCGAATGCAATTGCAGCAAACCATCCTGAAGTTTATCAAATAGTTCTACTAATTGATGAACGTCCTGAAGAGGTTACCGATATGCAACGTAATGTACGTGGGGAAGTGGTAGCTTCAACTTTTGATAAGGAAGCACACGAACATGTTAGAGTTGCTAATATCGTTTTAGAAAAAGCAAAACGTTTGGTAGAATGTGGTCATGATGTAGTGATTCTTTTGGATTCTATTACACGTTTGGCCCGTGCTTACAACACCGTACAACCTGCCAGTGGTAAGGTTTTAAGTGGTGGTGTAGATGCCAACGCGCTGCACAAACCAAAACGATTCTTTGGTGCTGCCCGTAATATTGAAAACGGGGGTTCTCTTTCAATTATCGCTACCGCCCTTACCGATACCGGTTCTAAAATGGACGAAGTAATTTTTGAAGAATTTAAAGGAACTGGAAACATGGAGCTGCAATTAGACAGAAAAATTGCTAACCGTAGAATTTTCCCTGCAATAGATCTTACTTCGTCCAGCACACGTCGAGACGATCTTTTATTAGACGAGGCTACATTACAAAGAATGTGGGTGCTGCGTAAATATCTTGCCGATATGAACCCAATTGAAGCTATGGAATTCATAAACGATAGAATTAAGCAAACAAAAAACAACGAAGAGTTTTTGATCTCGATGAACGGATAAAACCTTGTTAGTTATAAACTTAAAAATCCGGAAGCTTTAGAGTTTCCGGATTTTTTTATGCTGAAATATTATTCTTTTAAACTATTCACATCTGAATCCTTCGCTACCAATCTAAAATTCTCAATTTTTTTACCCTTTAAATGCTTGCTCCATTTTTCCATAAGTGGAGCTTCCAGTTTAAATTCCCGGTATTCATCGGGATTCATAATTGGAATCCCTTTTATCATAGGGTAAATACGTTTGCATTTCTTACAACTTAAAAATCCCTCTATAATCTTCCCTTCCAAATCTTTTGAAATTGTTGTGAGTTCCAGGTCCTTTTTATCAAAAGGGCAGCATAATTTATCTATTGTTGAAGTTCTCATTTTTTATTTTTTTAAATTCTGAATTATAATTTTCTGCTGAAATTGAAGGGTTTTCGGCACTCATTATTCCTGAAATAACCGCTACGCCTTCAAAATCCAACTCTTTAAGCAAATGCATATTGGAAGGTTTAATTCCTCCCGCCAAAAAAATTGGCATTTCGGTAATTTCCCGGGCTTTCTTAATGATCTCAAAATCTACTAAATCACAACTATTTGCGGTTGAGGAAGGAAAAATGGAACAAAAAGAAATATAGTCCATGTTATTTCTATCGGCCCATTTTACAGTTTCCAGGTTGTTATTACAGGTTAATCCCAGTAAAGCTTTTGGCGGAATGTTATTTTTAATCTCTTTGAAATTATTGGGAATTTTATCAAAATGTATCCCGCTTGCTTCAGTTTGATTTAAAAGATCCCAATTATTATTCAGTAAAACAGGAACCTTATAGTTTTCACAAACTTTACAGATTTCATTTATAAGGGAAATTTTATTCTCTGCATTTTTGAAATTATCCCATATTTGAACCGCGGCAATTTCACTTTTAGCCATAATCTGCTTCAGCTTATTTATTAAAACAGTTTTCTGCATCTGCGGATCTACAACGAGGTACACCCCTTCTTTTATTTTCTTCTTTTTTATCATTTCCAGCCAGATTTAATTGCGGTAAAAAAGGCCTTCCAGTAAGGATCTTCAGTTTTATATTCTAAATCTTTAATTTCATCGTTTTTAGCTATTTTAATTCCTTCTTCTTCACTTTTAATCTCACCAACCGCAGTACAGGCAATGTTTTCAGCATTTAAACGTGAAATTACCTGCTCTTCTTTTCCTTTTTCGCAAGATATTATCATTGAACCTGCCCCTATTATCTCCCTGTAATCCAGTTGGAATAAATCACAAACTTCCTTTTGCCAGGAAGTTACCGGCAAGGCTTTATCATAAATAATAGCTCCTTTTCCTGACGCTTTAACCATTTCATATATTGCCCCAAGCACACCGCCTTCAGTTACATCGTGCATAGCGTGAATTTCGGGAAATTTACTTCCTGTTCCTGCTGCTGTAAGTCCGTCTTTTAAAGACGAGGTTTGCCAAAACATTTCACGGCCTGCCGTATAAGTTCCTTTTCCCAGTTTATTCTTTATAGTTTCAGGAAAACTCAAGGTTAATAAGGCAGAAGATGATAAGGCACAGGTTTTGGTTACCAGAATTACATCATTTTCCTCTGCGGCTTTAGAAAGAATAATCTCTTTTTTGGGAGCCACACTAAAAAAAGTTCCTCCACCCGAAATTGTTGAATTCTGGCCTTCTACAAATCCGGTATGTCCGCCAGTTATAGCCACTCCAATTTCTTTACTGAATTGATGAATATAATTCCAGTAAGTTTTAAAATCATTCCTCGAAAGTGATGCCGGAAGATTCAAAACCATTTGCGCATATTGTGGAGCAAACCCGGTAGTTGCCATATCGTTGGCCATTAGATGTACTGAAAGCCAGGCTGATTCTTCCAGGCCGAGCGTAGGAATAAGTGACAACGGATCACTTGTGGATATTAAGGCCAGCTCGTTGGGTAATTCTATTAATGAAACATCTACCCCAAACTCTGGTTTTGTGCTGACTTCCTTACGAGTATGCCCGCAATTTTCCAGGATAAATCCCTCTAATTCTGCTTCGGCTATTTTTCCTAGTTTCTCACTCATCATTTTACATCTTTAAATTCTACATACAATCCGAAAAAATCACCATAGGGTAATCCCCATTGCTGAACTGGGAACCATTTTGGTAAACCGGTGCAAGACCATTCTACACTGTATTCCCGCCCCTGCAAGGCTTCTTCTATAATTTTAGTAAGTTTTTTGGGTGTATAAAAAGTTGCGGTAAGATAAAATGGATTGGCACCAAAAATTTCCTGGACGCGGCGACGAACTACTTTGGTAGAATTCCTGTTCATCATTCCAAGGGCTATACCGTATTTTCCAACCCTGGCTGCTTCCCGAATAACTTTTACGGGATCTTTATAATATTCAAAAGTGGTTATAAATGCGAGGGAATCAAAAGTATGATCTTTAAATGGCATATGATGGGAATCTGCCATTACCAGATCTCCCTCAAATAAATGTACGGCTTGTGATAACATTAGTGGGGAAATATCACCACCGGTAGCCTCAATTCCTATTTCCTTCCACCACCTGGTAAAACGCGTGGTTCCACAACCAAACTCGAGTAGGGTTTTAACGCGTTTATCTTTAGAAACAAGTTGCTCCATCACCTTTTTCTGCCAGACTTCGGCCCGTTTATATCGCCCTTCGTACCACTGCTCGTAGGTGTCGGTGTGTTTTCGGTTAAAAAACCATTCTTCCCGATTTTGCCAATTTTGATGATTTATGGGAAGTAATTCAAATCGACTGCTTTTCTCAATTTCCATATTTACTTTTTAAAAAAGAAAAACTCCACGCTACCCGGAAAATGCCAGAGAACATGGAGTCTTAAAATGGAAATTTTAATCCTGCATCCCTACGTTGGCATTATCCAAATCAGGTTTTCGGGTGTTATCTCAGCCTTGCGGCACCCCGTGCGTGAATTTATCTGTTTATACTAAATCTCTATTTATTAATTTTATCAGTTAATCGGGAGAAAAATACAAAATAAAGAAGGAAGTGGAAAGTTATTTCGGACTGAAAAATAATATATCAAATGTGTAATTACCCCTTTCTTCAGCAAAGCTGAATTCACTCCCAGTCCGCAGTACGGAGGAATTTAATTTCATCAAACTGAACTTGTTTCAGTTTCTAACATGTTACTAATTTTCACAACTTAGATCCTGAAATAAATTCAGGATGACGTAAAAAATTATAAGGGACAGCCGGTTCAAGCTCTAATCGGGACAGGCTTCTCACCCGGTGGTATTCTTCTCTGATTCTTTTCCATAAAAAAACCCCAACTTTTCTGTTGAGGTTTTTCTTTGAGCGGGAGACCGGGTTCGAACCGGCGACATTCAGCTTGGAAGGCTGACGCTCTACCAACTGAGCTACTCCCGCCTGCCCTGCAAATATAAAGTTTAAAGATTTCAAATTCCAAAGGAAAATTAAAATTTTTTGGGTGTAAAATGCTATCACCCTTGTATTCAGTAAAAAACCGGAGCTAAGCGATAAAATCTTGTTAAATGGGTAATGAAAAAACAAGTGTTCCGACAAATAAATCTTATTTTTAATGCCTAACAGTATATATCTTAAAATAATTTTTTATGAGCAATAAACCCGGTAAAACCCAGGACCTAATAGACGCAAAATTCCTTAAAGAACGTAAAATTTTTCTTTGGGGTGAAGTAAATGATAAATCGGCCAAGCACGTTATTGACAGACTTTTATATCTTGATATGGAAGGCGATAAAGAAATCCAGTTTTTTATTAATAGTCCCGGTGGATACGTAACCGACGGATTTGCAATCTACGATACTATGCAGAGTTTAAATAGCCCTGTTTCTACCATTTGCAGTGGTTTGGCTGCTTCAATGGGTTCTATCTTACTTTCAGGAGGAACCAAAGGCCGACGGTTTATACAAACCCACGGAAAAGTGATGATTCACCAACCTATGGGCGGTGCAAGAGGCCAGGCATCAAATATCGAAATTCAGGCGAACGAAATATTAAAAACAAGAGAATTAAGTGCTAAAATTCTTGCTGAAAACTGCGGACAAACCCCGGAAAAGGTACTCAAAGATTTTAACCGTGACTACTGGATGGATGCACAGGAATCTCAGGATTACGGAATTGTAGACGGTATTTTTAATAAATAGGACTATGAATATTAAACACCGAGAAAACGATAGTCGCGGAATGTTTTTCGTGGAGGACGAAAAAGGTATCTATGCAGAACTAACCTATACTAAAAAACCGGGTGATGTTCTTACTATAGATCATACAGAGGTAAGACCGGAACTGGAAGGCCAGGGAATTGCCACAAAACTCCTGGCGCATAGTGTAGATTTTGCCCGTGAGCACAACTATAAAATAGATCCTTTATGCCCTTTTGCCGAAGTACAATTTGACCGAAATGAGTCTTACAAAGACGTAAGGGCATAATTCCCCGTTTATCCCCAAAAGATCAATGAACCTGCTTTTTCCTATGAAGTTTTTTAAATTTTTAATGCTCTTTTTTTTCGCGTTTTTAATATCCTGCGGGGACGATAAAAACAGGGAGCCTGGCATTGAAACCGCTAAAGAGGAAGAAGCAGAAGTCATTGAAAAACTGGCTTCAGCCGATTTAATTGCCAGGAAATTTCCAGAGATTTCAAATTCGGTTGGAAATATCGCATTACAGCACGCTAATTTGCTCGACTCCATTTATTCAAAAAGAGATTATACACCAATTTGGACCGATAGAGCATTGCGGGAAGATCTTTACAGAAGTATTGAAAGAAGCACAGAAGACGGCCTAGAACCTGAAGATTATCATTTAACCTATTTACAAAACTCTTTAGCTAATTTATCGCAGTTAGATGATGAGGAACGCAGTCTAACCGAAATTATTCTTACCGATGCCTTTTTAGGACTTGCTTCCGACTATAATTCTGGTAAGCTGAATCCCAAAGAAATTTATAGTATCTGGGGAGTAGAAAGTAATAAAATTAATCTTCCCGGACTTTTGGAGTATGGAGTTCAACAAAATGATATTCTTGCCGCCATAGATTCAGTGGTACCAAAACACGAAGTTTACAAAGGTTTAAAACGCTCTTTGAAACAATACCGAGAACTTGCTGAAAACGAAGAAAATTCTACGATAATTTCCGAAGAAGGAGAAAGCATTAAAGCCGATGAAAAAGATTCCCGCATTCCTAATATAAAACGTCGCTTAAAAGAACTGGGATATTGGGATAAAGAAATTATAGATACTGCTACAGTTTACGATGAAGCGCTTCAGAATGCAGTAAAGGAATACCAGGAGAAATATGGAATAGAAACCGATGGTGTGATTGGCGGCGGCACCATAAAAACTTTAAATAAAACTTATCAGGATCGGCTGGAACAAATACTGGTAAACCTGGAACGTTGGCGCTGGTATCCCAAAGATTTGGGAGATCAACATATTGTAGTAAATATTGCCAATTACCGCTTACATTTTGTTAGAAATGGAGATACTGTTGCCACACATCGCACAATGGTGGGTACGGAAGCTAGAAAAACCCCGGTTTTCTCTGATGAAGTAGAACATATAGTCTACAACCCCACCTGGACAATCCCTCCTACTATTAAGAGTAAAGATGTAATTCCTTCAGCAAAAAAAGATCCCAATTATATTTCCCGAAAAAATTACAGCATTTTTAATCGCAGCGGACAGCGATTAGCTCCCAGCGAGGTAGACTGGTCTTCATCTGAGGTAAAAGCTTATACTTTTAGACAGGAAGCAGGACCGGCAAATCCGCTTGGTTTGGTTAAGATTATTTACCCTAATGAATATATGATCTATTTACACGATACGCCTTCTAAATCGCTTTTCAACAAAAATTTACGGGCACAAAGTTCGGGGTGTGTTAGGGTACAGGATGTTTTAGAACTGGCAAAGATGCTATTAAGTGATCAACCAAAATATGATAATGAGAAGATTAAAGAAATTCTTGATTCAGGCAGAACCACTACAATTAAAGTTACCCAAAATGTGAAAGTGCACCATCTTTACTGGACGGCCTGGAACGAAAATGGCAGCACCCGTTTTGCAGAAGATATCTACAAAAGAGATGCTGCCATCTATAAATTACTTACTGCCAATTAATTTAGCAGCGAAGAATTATTTAAATAATTATTATCGTTTTTGTGAATATATACTACAGATTCCTCTTTAATAGTATCTATTACATCTTTAGCGATAGTATTTGGCACTGCGGGACAACCGTAGCTTCTTCCCAATCTTCCCAATCTCTTTATAAAACTGGGTTCGGCATAATCGGCTCCGTGAATTACCACATAACGCTTACGGGCGTTGCTGTTAAAGCCTTTTTCCATCCCATCTATAAATAGAGACAAGCCGTTTTTTCCGTAATAAGTTTCAGCGGTAACGTAAAATCCAAGGGAACTTTGCAGGGAATTCACGGTATTAGAAAATTTGGTAGCAAACTCACCACCGGTATTTTTTCCGTGGGAAACATAGGTGTTAAACAATACTTCTTTAGTTTCCATATTCATAATCCACATACGTTTTTTGGTAGAGGAAAGTCCGAAATCTATTACGGTAAGTATTTTTTTACCCACTTTACCAGTTTCGTCTAATTGTTCATAGCCTTTAATGGCCTTTTCGAACACAGGCATAGCAGGAACACTAATATTTTTGGTGGAAAATTCGCTATAAAGAGTAGCGACTTTACTTTCGAAATTTGATTTATTATCTTCAGGAATTGAAGAAGCGATTGCTTTTATTTCTGAATTTTCAAGCTTAGGTTTTAAATTATCTGTAGTTGTAAATGCAAAGGAAAAAGTTAGTATTGCAAATACAGTCAGAATTCTATAAATCATACACGTTGTTTTAAATTAAATGTTCTGTTAATTTATTCCAAATGTGATGCCAACATACAAAATATTCTCGATAATTAGATTTTTTAAGCCTAAGAACGGAAAATTTAACATTTTTAGACTTATAAAGCTAAACTTCAGCATATTACCACATCAATTAGGTGCTTTTTAAGAACGTAGAATAAAAGAGAAAAGTATTCCAAAGTACAGTGAAGAATGTTAAAATTTTAGTTTTTTCAGAAGTAAATTGATTTTATAAGTTTTACAGAATCATTTTATAAGTAAATTTCTTCTAAAACCGCTTCCTCAATCCATATTTAATAAAACATTAGCGGGTGTGCATTTAGCATACCGGCAATTTGTTTTTATCTTTATGCCCAAATTAACTAATATTATGAATAAGAAAGTTCTACTAATGATTTTAGACGGTTGGGGAATTACGCAAAACCCCGACGTATCAGCTATTGCCAAAGCAAAAACCCCTTTTATGGATAGTATTCTGGAAAAATACCCGCACGCGGAATTACGTACCGACGGGATGCAGGTTGGCCTTCCGGAAGGACAAATGGGAAATAGTGAAGTAGGGCATATGAATCTGGGCGCCGGCCGAATTGTTTACCAGGATTTGGTAAAAATAAATATGGCGGTTGAAAAGAACACTTTAAAAGACGAACCTGTATTGGAAGAAGCTTTTAATTACGCGATAAAAAACAATAAACCTATACATTTTATGGGGCTTTTAAGTGATGGTGGAGTTCATTCTCACATCAATCATTTAAAAGGACTACTTTCAGCTGCAGAAGAATTTGGTGTAAAAGAGAAATACGTACATGCTTTTACCGATGGCCGTGACGTAGACCCACATTCTGGGGAAGGTTTTATTAAAGAAATTGAAGAACACCTGGCAAAAACCAATGGTAAACTTGCATCGGTAATTGGGCGTTATTTCGCGATGGATCGTGATAAGCGCTGGGAAAGAGTGAAAAAAGCTTACGATCTTATTGTAAAAGGCGAAGGCACCAAAAGCACTAATGCTGCTGAAACCATTGCTAAAAGTTATAAAAACGATATTAGTGACGAGTTTATTGAACCCATTGTAATGACCAATGAAGCCGGCGAGCCGGTTGCAACTTTAAAAGAGAAAGAAGTTGTAATCTTTTTCAACTTTAGAACCGATAGAGGAAGGCAGCTTACCCAGGCTTTAACCCAGGACGATTTTCCTGAATATAATATGAAGAAATTACCGCTATATTATGTAACGGTAACAAAGTATGACGATAGTTTTAAAGGTATAAATGTAGTTTTCAAAAAAGATAATATTAAATCTACACTGGGAGAAGTTCTGGAATATATGGGCAAAAAGCAAATTAGAATTGCTGAAACCGAAAAGTATCCCCACGTTACCTTCTTCTTTAGTGGTGGTCGAGAAAAGCCATTTAAAGGGGAAAAGCGTTTAATGTGTAATTCGCCAAAAGTAGCTACTTATGATCTTCAGCCCGAAATGAGCGCTTTTGAAATTAGGGATAAAATTATTCCTGAACTTAAAGACGAGTCGGCAGATTTTATTTGTTTGAATTTCGCAAACCCTGATATGGTTGGCCATACCGGTGTTTTTGATGCTGCTGTAAAAGCTGTGGAAACCGTAGATTCTTGCGCTAAAGATGTAGCTGAAACTGCGCTAGAAAATGATTATTCGGTAATTATTATTGCAGATCACGGGAATAGCGAAATTATGATTAATGAAGATGGAAGCCCAAACACGGCCCATACAACCAGTCCTGTGCCATTAATTTTACTGGACAAAGACGTGAAATCTATTAAAAGTGGTAAGCTTGGAAACATCGCGCCGACTATCCTAAAGTTAATGGGAATAGACCAGCCGGAAATGATGACTGAAGACCCACTAATTTAATTGAAAAATGATAAATAAGGTATTATTGCTTTTTTTGGGATTCTCCCTAATTTCAGGCGAGGTTTCCGATAAAGAAGTAAGTATAGAAAATAAAAATTCAGTAGAGATTCTTTTAGGTGAATTCACGCAGGCCGATTTGGAGAAAGCACCGCATTCTCGGTGGTTCACTCCCGCTTATGAAAATTACAAACCTAAAAAAGAAGCTTTAAAAACTATTAAAAAGAATATTCACGATTATGAAATTCTAATGTTTATGGGAACCTGGTGTGGCGATAGCCGTTACGAGGTACCAAAGTTTTTTAAGCTTTTAGATGAAGTTAATTTTGATAGAAAAAACCTTAAAAATATTGCTGTAAACCGGGCTAAAAAAGCTCCCGGTGATCTAGATAAAGAATACAAAATTCATCGTGTTCCTACCATAATTTTTATGAAAGATGGAAAGGAAGTGAACCGTTTTGTAGAGTATTCTATAGAAAGCCTGGAAGAAGATATAGCTAAAATAGTGAAAGGGAAGAAATATACAGATCCTTATTCAGAATAAACAGGCACTTCTGAAGTTAATATTCGGTAAATCTTACTAATTTTGCGTTATGCCCCATACCTTAACCATTGCAGTAGATTTTGATGGCACTATTGTAGAAAATAAATTTCCGGAGATAGGGAAAGCAAAGCTTTTTGCTTTTGAAACCCTTAAAAAGCTTCAGGAAGACGGGCACCGATTGATTTTATGGACGTACCGGGCAGAAGATAAATTGGAAGAAGCAGTTAAATTTTGCGAAAAAAGAGGTATTCAGTTTTACGCTATTAATAAAAGTTATCCTGAAGAGGTTTTTGAGGAAAACATAAGTCGTAAGATCCTGGCCGATATTTTTATAGACGATCGCAATATAGGCGGAATGTGGGGTTGGGGAGAGATTTACCAGCGATTGAAAGACAGAGCTATAATTAGAGAAAATAAAAAGCAAAAGAAGAGATTCGGTTTTTTAGGCCGATTTTAAATTCAGAATATGATAATTACCAAAAATCCTGAAGAAATAGAATTGATGCGTGAGAGCGCACTTATCGTGTCTAAAACCCTGGGAATGCTTGCGCCGCATATTAAACCCGGAGTTACCACTTTGGAATTAGATAAAATGGCCGAAGAGTTTATTCGCGATCACGGTGCAGAACCGGGTTTTTTGGGAATGTACGATTTTCCCAACTCGCTTTGCATGAGTCCTAACGCACAGGTAGTACACGGGATTCCTAACGATAAACCTTTAGAAGAAGGCGATATTATCTCTATAGATTGTGGCGCTCTAAAAAACGGATTTTATGGTGACCACGCTTATACCTTTGAAGTTGGTGAGGTAAAACCTGAAGTAAAGGAACTTTTAAAAGCTACAAAAGAATCCTTGTATGTTGGTATTAGGGAATTTAAAATTGGCAACCGTGTTGGTGATGTTGGTTATGCCATTCAAAAATATACTGAAGACAGGGGCTATGGCGTAGTAAGAGAATTGGTAGGTCACGGCTTAGGTGCTGATATGCATGAAGATCCCGAAATGCCTAACTATGGTAAACGCGGTCGCGGTAAGAAATTTATAGAGGGAATGGTTGTGGCTATTGAGCCAATGATAAACCTGGGAACCAGAAGAATTAAACAATTGCCAGACGGCTGGACCATCTTAACTGCAGATAATAAACCAAGCGCTCATTTTGAACATGATGTTGCACTTGTAGAAGGTAAACCACAATTATTATCTACCTTCGATTATATTTATGAAGCTTTAGGAATAGAGAGTGATGAAGAAGATGAGTTTAAAGCCGAGGTATATGGTAAAGAAATTTAGAGGCGAAATTTGGAAAAGACTTCATAAAGAAGAATGGCAGGACCGTTTTGTTTATGATGTTTCCAACTATGGTAGGATCATTAGCTATGTGCAGAATCCTGATGGCGAATTAATAAATGGCGGACGCACAAATGGTTACACCAGTTTTTCACCAAGACTTCAAAATGGTAAGCATAAAGCATATTACGTGCACCGCATTGTTGCTGAACTTTTTCTTGACAAAAAAGACGACGATAAATTCGTAATACATAAGAATTTTAAAAAAGACGATAATCGTCTAGAAAACCTTGCCTGGACCACCCAGGAAGAATGGGTAAAACACCAGCATAACAGTCCTGGTGTAAAAGAAAACAAACGGAAGCGAAAGTTAAGACGTGTTGTTACCTATTCAAAACTTACCTATGCACAAGCGGTAATATTAAAAAAGAAACTTTTAGACCCAAAAAGAAAAACCAGGATAAAGGTTTTAGCAAAACAATTTGGAGTTTCAGAAATGCAACTTTATCGTATTAAATCTGGTGAAAACTGGGGCGATATAAAAGTCTGAATCGCGTTAGCAATTTTTAATGAGCAAGCTTTTTAAAGTAGTTTTAAACACCGTTCCAAGACCTTTGCTTATCAGGTTAAGTTATTGGGTAAAACCCTTCTTTAAATATGCGCTTCGCGGAAGCAAATACACCGATCCTATAGACGAGAAAAGCTTTTCTAAATTTTTACCATACGGATATATTAATCAGCGGGAAAATGTACTCTCCCCTTCTACCCTTTCCCTGGAACGCCATCGCCTACTTTGGCTTTATTTAAAAAATGAAACTGAATTTTTTAGTAAAAATCTTAAAGTATTACACTTCGCCCCAGAACAGGCTTTTTATAAACGCTTTAGAAAGCTGAAAAACCTGGATTACACCACTACCGACCTGAACTCTCCTTTAGCCGATGTTAAGGCTGATATTTGTAATTTGCCTTTTAAAGAAAATGAATTCGATTTTATTCTCTGCAACCACGTTTTAGAACATATCCCAAATGATACTAAAGCAATGCAGGAACTTTACCGCATTTTAAAACCCGGTGGTACGGCTATTTTGCAAATTCCGCAGGATTTAAAGCGGAAAACTACGTTTGAAGATAATTCAATTACCGATAGAAAAGAACGAGAGCGAATTTTTGGCCAATATGACCACGTTAGAATCTACGGCAGGGATTATTTTGAAAAATTAAGAAGTATTGGTTTTAAGGTAGAAGAAGTGGATTACACCAACCAATTATCTGTAGAAGAAATCGATAAATACCGATTGGCAAAAGGGGAAGTTATTCCGGTTTGTTATAAATGAAAAAATAAATTGCACTTCAAAAAAGGAAAACTTTTATTAATCACTAAAGTTACCCTTGAGAACTTTTTCAATCGCTAAGTCTGAAAATTCATTATTTGAATAGAAGCTTTTATAAAACATAAATCTTTTAGTGGGGTAATTTAACTCATAATCTACAGGAACTCCTTCTTTTTCGTAAGCACGCCCTTCCCTATCCATATAAACTTCATTGGAGAGACTATATTCCCAGCCATTGGGAAGTTTTTTCCATAATATTTCTGAAAAGATTCCGGCACTTTTCGTACCCAAAATTTCGATATTAGAATAACTTAGGGCACCAAGCGCAAAAATTTCGGCAGCACTAGCTGTTACAGGACTTATTAATAAATAGATTTTCTTAGGATTCTGTGTTTCTGGTTGTAATGAAATTATTTGAGCAGGTGTAAATCCCTCTTTAGTTCTTGCCTTTATTTTTATAATCTCTTTGTCTTGAGCAACAAAATAGTTTAACAACTCTAAGGCTACAGTTTCATATCCGCCGCCATTAAACCTAAGGTCTACTATCACTGGATCGTTATCTTTTAAATCACTGAGAACCTTTTCATAATCCGGTTAACGCCGTTAATTTCATCTTGAAACTGCCTCAAAGGCTCTGCAGCGTATTTTCTCAAATTATAAATACTATCAAATTTAATTGTCTTTTGATATTCCTTCGGGACGTAATTCGCAAAATCATTCATATCGCTTATTCTTATATAACCAATATTAGAATCTTGCACAGTACCCCATTTTATTACCCCGTTATTATAAGAATTTATCTCTTTCAGGTAATTAGAATCTATATCTGATACTATGTCTTCCTGGGTAAATGAGTTTTCAACCGACTTAGATTGTGGCTTATTTTCCAAAATTGAATCTGGAATTTCAAGTTTTATATGTCCATCGTTGAATTTTCTTATTATCTCCTTCAGCAGTAAAGCAAATTCGTGATTGGTTTGTACTTTTTGAACTTTTGGTAAATAATTATTATATACTTTTTGCCAGTCTAAATCTCTTTCTTCAAAAAACGCATAATTGTTATCGAAGGTTTCCCAGAATGCCTTGAAATTATCCTCGAAAGATTTCTCTTTTTTAGTGCTTCTCTTCGTGCATATTTCCGGTAGTTTTTCAGTTCTTTTAAACCTATAATCTACAATCCCACCCGGATTCAAAATTAATTGATCGTCAGTACTATTTACAATTCTAAACCTTCCGGCAAATTTCCCATCTACCAAAGTTGCGCAATCGTATTTATCAATATTAAAATAAGAGTAAGTAGAATCTTCAATTTTTAAAATTCTGTCATAACCCTCTTGGGTCCATACTGTATTTTTTAAGCTCTCAGGGATTTGAGAATAGAAATTTACTCCGTAAAATATAAAAATAAGAACGCATAATCTTTTAAATAACATTAAAGAGGTTTTAATAAAGACAATTCAAATTATTATTTGTTACACCTATATTTAAATGTCAAAATATTTAGTTGGTAAATTCTATTTCAACTAAATAATAATGTGGAATATTGAATTCTTTACCAAAATTATCAGGATCTATTTCTGATTGTGCAACTCTGCAATAGGACGCTGATCCGTCCGGGTTTCTATTTGGAGTAATTATTGCCAAAATGTAAAACGGATTATTTATATTTTTTTCCAGAACCGTTCTAGCTCCAAAGAAATCTTTGGCTACATAATTTCCATTATCCTCATCAATAGGAAAATATAATTTCTTACTCCCAAACCTATTGCCTCTAATCCAGGTTTTAAGATCTTCTCTCCCTATTTTACTAAGAAATTTAAATGATGTTTGGGTAGAATCTATTTTAAAGTAATCATTGCCGCTTTCATCAAATAAAGTGGTGGTATTTATTAAATCGCCATTGGAAAATTCTTTCATTCTTATCACAAAATACTTCCCCTTAATTGATTCTCCCTGAGAAGAAAATTCAGAATAATTAATATTTTCAAAATCAAATAAGGTTTGTAAATTTGAATCTTCCAGACCGTTTTGTATGGAAACATTCACAACATCAGAATGCTCAATAGATTTTGGCTGAGCATTTGTGAGGATAGGAATTAGAAAAATGAGGAGTAAGAGTTGGTTCATTATGTTAAAGTTCTTAATTCCTCACCAATATAAGTTTTTACCACTAATTTCTATGAAATTGACATAAGGTATAAACAAATAACTTTAAAAAACGGTAAAAATTTACCTGAACGTACAGTTATAAATAAGTGAATGGGAGATAAAGCCACAAGAGTATCTAACGCAAAGCTTCCTCAAAACCGGTGGATGTAAAAACCCGAATACTTTCTTGCTTATCAACATAGATAAAATAAACATCTACATTATCCAGTTTTTCCAGCATCTCTAAGGATTTTTCATAACCTAAAGCCATAAAAGCGGTGGCATATCCATCGGCAAGAGTACAATTTTCAGCAAGGACAGATGCGCTGAGCAAATTGCTTTTTTCGGCTTTGCCGGTTAAAGGATTTATAGTGTGTACATAACGATTTCCAGTAATGCTGTCTATTCTGAATTTTCGGTAATTTCCCGAAGTTGCCATCGCACGATTCTTCAGGGCAAGTACCGTTTGTAAAGTACGTTCTGCTTCAGTTTGCTGCGGATTATCTATTGCAACGTTCCAACTGGATTCACGTTCTAAATTTTTGCCTTTGGCTACCAATTCTCCCCCCAACTCTATCAGGTAGTTTTCAACTTTTTTAGAATCTAAATATTCCGCGATTACATCTATAGTGTAACCTTTGGCTATAGCATTAAAGTCGAGATAGATATTCGGGTTTTCTTTTTGAATAGTATTATCACTGGTTAACCTGACTTTCTCAAATCCCACTAGTTGCTTTATAGAATCTAAAACAGCACCATCAGGTTCATTTAAAGGCTTATTAGGGCCAAATCCGTATGCATTGACCAAACTACCTACCGTGGGATCAAAATAACCATTGCTTTCCTTAAAAATCTGCTTGGAAAGCTGAAATACTTCTTGGAAATGAATATCCACCTTTATATCCTCATTTCGGGTATTAATTCGGGAAATATCAGAATCATCCTGGTAGGTGCTCATTGAAGTATTGATTACTTCAAAAATAGAATCTAAAGCCTTTTCAGTATTAAAGTTTTCCGAAGAAAAATATTTTATCTGGTAAGTAGTTCCTAATGCTTTCCCAGTCTCGGTATAGACCTGGGGATTATCATTTTTACAGGAAAAACTAAGAAAAATAAGAAGAAGTAAAACTGAGATTTTTTTCATCTATATATAAGATTAGCGGAGATTAATTAAACAGAAGTTGAACCTTAGCTGATACGGTAGGAATTAAATTTCTTGCCAGCCTTCGTAATTTACTACATATTCTTCGCCGTGCATTACCGGTTTTTCATAATCGGAAGAATTGGCCAGACCTACCCCGGCGTAAAAAGTACGGGCTTTAAATTTAACGGCATGGTCTTTTATAGATCTAAGAAACGTAAGATCATAATCTTTGGGATTATGCGGATATTCTATTGCCCTAACGATTACAAAATGCAGTTTCTTATCTTTTAATGTCACGAATTGCGGATCTTTTTTTAGCTCGCTATTAACTCCAAGAAATTCGTAACCCTGTGCTTCGAGCTCTTTTCCCACAATATTCATTGCAAGATTATGTAGTTCCTGATCGTTTAACTTTGCCATAGTGCAAAAATAAAAAATCCCGCTTTAAAAAGCGGGATTCTATTTTCATTAACCTCCAAAATCATCGAACCTTATGTTTTCGGGCGGCATTCCAAAGTCTTCACCCATTTTCTGAACAGCTTTGTTCATTAATGGGGGGCCACAGAAATACAATTCAATGTCTTCCGGTTCTTCGTGATGACTTAAATAATTATCTATTACAACCTGGTGAATAAATCCAACAAAACCGTCCCCTTCATCGTCAAGGCTTTCCTTCACCTTCCAGTTATCTTCTTCCATTGGTTCAGAAAGCGCTAAGTAAAATTTAAAGTTAGGGAAATCTCTTTCCAAGGCTCTAAAGTGTTCTATATAGAATAATTCTCTTTTAGAACGACCTCCATACCAGTAAGTCACTTTTCTACCCGTTTTAAGCGTACGGAATAAGTGGTAAAGGTGAGAACGCATTGGCGCCATACCAGCTCCACCACCTACATAAAGCATTTCGGCTTCACTGTGATTAATAAAGAATTCACCGTAAGGTCCAGAGATGATTACTTTATCTCCTTTTTTCCTTGAGAAAATATAAGAAGACGCAATACCAGGATTAACATCCATCCAGGTATCTTTTGCTCTATCCCATGGCGGAGTAGCTACACGTACATTAAGCATTATCTCACGCCCTTCTGCAGGGTAAGATGCCATAGAGTAGGCACGTTCTACAGTTTCTGGGTTCTTCATTACCAGTGGACGAAGTTTAAACTTATCCCACTCTGCTTCAAACATATCTGGAGTATCGTGTTCTTCAGGGTGAGCAGTGATATCCATATCTTCGAATTTCACTTCACACTTAGGAATCTCTATCTGGATATAACCCCCAGCTTTATAATCCATATCTTCAGGAATTTCAACTACAAATTCCTTGATAAATGAGGCAACGTTGTAATTTCTTACTACGGTAGCTTCCCATTTTTTAATTCCGAATACTTCTTCCGGAATAGTGATTTTCATATCTTCTTTCACCTTCACCTGGCAACCTAATCGCCATCCCTGTGCAATTTCTTTACGGGTAAAGTGAGGCTCCTCTGTAGGAAGAATGGCACCGCCACCTTCTTTTACAATACATTTACACTGTACACAGGTTCCACCACCACCACAGGCAGAAGGTAAAAAGAGTTTATTATCTCCCAGGGTTGAAAGTAAAGTTCCACCGGAACCAACTTCCATATCCCTTTCCCCATTGACGTTTATGGTAACAGGACCAGAAGGCGCTAATTTTGCCTTTGCTCCCAGTAACACAGAAACCAATATAAGTATCAATGCTAAAAATACTACTATACTTGCTATAATAACTGTCATAATCTTTCTTTTGCGATTATAATTTAATTCCCATAAAACTCATAAAACCTAATGCCATAAGTCCGGTGATAATAAATGTTATCCCTAAACCTTTTAATGGGGCTGGCACATTAGAGTATGCTATTTTTTCACGAATAGCTGCAATACCAAGAATTGCAAGGAACCATCCAATTCCACTACCAAACCCGTAGGTGATAGCTTCGGTTATAACTCCAAAATCTTTTTGTTGCATAAATAGCGCACCACCAAGAATAGCACAGTTTACAGCAATAAGCGGTAGGAAAATACCTAAAGCACCGTATAATGCAGGAGCAAATTTCTCAACGATCATCTCTACTAATTGTACCATAGATGCAATTACCGCAATAAACATTATAAAGCTTAGGAAGCTAAGGTCTACATCGGCAAATTCGGCACCAAGCCAGGATAAAGCTCCAGGTCTTAATAAGTAATTATCCAGCAAATAGTTAATAGGTACAGTAATGGTAAGTACAAAGATTACCGCCGCACCTAACCCAACAGCTGTTTTCACGGTTTTTGACACTGCTAAATAGGAACACATTCCCAAGAAGTAGGCAAAAATCATATTTTCTATGAAAATACTTCTAACAAATAAATTTATAAAATCCATAATTTAGTTTTATTTAAGCTGTTGTGCTTTTAGTTCTCTTCTATCAGTTTACGGTTTCTGGCACGTTGCACCCAAATGAGCAAACCAACCACAATAAGTGCCATTGGCGAAAGCAACATTAAACCGTTATTTTCATAACCTAAAGCATATAGACCAGTAGAATCTGCTACTGTTGCTGCTTTATGTCCTAAAACTTCAAATCCGAATAATTTTCCTGATCCTAAAAGCTCACGGAAAAATGCAACGATTATAAGAATTAAACCATATCCTGCTGCGTTTCCTATTCCATCAAGGAAAGACTTGTAGACTCCGTTCCCTAAAGCAAAAGCTTCAAGACGTCCCATTACAATACAGTTGGTAATAATAAGACCAATAAATACCGAAAGCTGTTTACTTACATCGTAAGCGTAAGCCTTAAGAACCTGGTCTACTAAAGCCACAAGGGAGGCAACAACAACAAGCTGAACAATAATCCTGATTCTACTAGGAATCATATTACGCAGCATAGAAACAATAATGTTACTAAATGCCATTACAAATACAACGGCAATTGCCATAACCACTGCTGGTTCTAATTGTACCGTAATTGCCAATGCCGAACATATACCCAGTACCTGTACGGTAATTGGGTTGTTATCGTCTAAAGGATCTGACAATAATTTTCTATTGCCTTTAGAAAGGAAGTGTTCTTTTTCTTCTGAACTAGATAGAAAAAGGATCATTTCTTTCTTTTTGGCTTCTTTCTCTTCTGAAATATTTTTTTTCTCTGTAGCCATAATTACTTTGTTGCAACTTTAATATCTGTTTGCTTTTTGAAGTAAGGCAGATAACGCTGAAGTCTTTCAGAAATCATATCAGAAACCCCGTCTCCGGTAATTGTAGCTCCCGATATTGCATCTACCTGGTTATCTTCTTTATCTGAAGGATCTATATCGCCTTTTACAACCGATACTCCTACAAGATTTCCGCTTCCATCAAAAATCTTTTCTTCGGCAAAACTTTCTTTAAACCATTCTTTGGTGATTTCTGCACCAAGACCAGGAGTTTCCCCAAGGTGATCAAAAGTAGCTCCTTTAATAGTATTCACATCATCTTTTAAAGATATGTAGCCAAAGATTGCATTCCATAATCCATTACCTCTTAAAGGAACTATGTAATATTTTTCTCCTTCATATTCGGCAATATAAAGTGGGAAATTCTGCTCTTCATCTTCTCTCTTAATTTCCTTGGCCAAATCTACCGTAAAGGCATCAACATCTTCTCTTTCTTCTCCCTGGTAATCAAGAGTAACTGCTTCTGTAATATAACGGTTGTAAAGCTCTTCAGCTCCTGCCCTGTCGGTTTCAACACCAATAGTAGCAAGAATACTCTGCATCTTTTCCTGGCGTACGTTTTCTCTTTGAATAGGCTGAAGTGATGTTGCTGTAAAAGCCAATACTGAGGCCACAACAATCACCATAATCACCGCAAAAAGAAACGTATAGCCGTTACTATTTGTTTTATTTACTGATTTCTCTTCCATAACTAAACTGTTGTTTTCACCTGTGCGGTGGCGGATTGAATTCTTTTCTTTCTACGCTTAATATTCGATTGAATTACATAGTGATCTATCGTAGGCGCAAAAACGTTCATAAGTAAGATTGCAAGCATTACCCCTTCTGGATATGCCGGGTTAAACACCCTAATCATTACCGATAGAAAACCTATTAAAAATCCGTAGATCCACTTTCCTTTCAATGTTTGTGCTGCCGATACAGGATCTGTAGCCATAAACACAATACCAAACGCAAGTCCTCCTATTATTAGGTGCCCGTACCATGGGAAGTTTGTAAGTTCGTTGCCGGTAACTCCCATTGCAGGTAAAGCGTTAAAAATAAGCGCCATTGCAGCGGCTCCTATAAATGCACTTAACATTATTCTCCAGCTTCCTACTTTTGTTAGAATTAAAAGTAAGGCTCCTACAAGTATTAAAAGCGTTGAAGTTTCGGAAACCGAACCTGGAATAATTCCGTAGAACATATCCATCATTCCATAACTTACATTATCTCCTGCTGCCAGAGAACCAAGAATTGTTTCTCCAGAGATTGCATCTACATTACTTGCCTCACTAACCCAAACCTGGTTACCAGACATATAAGTAGGATAAGCAAAAAAGGCGAATGCCCTTGCTGTAAGCGCCGGGTTAAGAATATTCATTCCTGTTCCTCCAAAAGCTTCTTTACCAATAAGTACAGCAAATACTACAGATAATGCCAACATCCAAAGTGGAAGGTCTATAGGCATAATCATAGGAATTAATAAACCTGTTACCAGGTAACCTTCGTTAACCTCGTGCCCTCTAAAGATGGCAAAGGCAAACTCAATTCCCAGTCCTACTGCATAAGAAACCACGATCATTGGAATAAATTTCAATGCCCCGTGGCCAAGTGCTTCCCAAAAGGTAAATGCTTCACCTAATTGAGAAAAGTGCTGGTAACCTGCATTCCACATCCCGAAAAGTAAAGCCGGAACAAGTGCAAGCACCACTGTTATCATCGTACGCTTTAAATCTACTGCGTCACGAATATGAGCTCCCTTTTGCGTGGTATGATTTGGGGTAAATAGGAAAGTATCTATTGCGTTAACCGCAGGCGCATACTTTTCATATTTTTTTCCCGGTGCAAAGGGCTCCTTTATTTTGTCTAATCTTTGTCTAATCCATTCCATAATTCTACTGCTTTTTAACCTACTTCAGTAATCATTAAATCTAAACCAAGACGAATCACCTCCTGAATTTCAATCTTAGATGTATTCACATATTCTACCAAAGCAAAATCTTCAGGAGCTACTTCATAGATCCCAAGATTCTCCATTTTCTCAATATCCCCGGCCATACATGCTTTTATAAGCTGCATTGGGTAAACATCCATAGGTAAAACTTCTTCCATTTCGCCTGTAACTACAAGAGCCCGCTCTTCACCATTTAAATTTGTGGTAGGCTTAAACTTCTTGTTTGGAAACAAAAAGGATAATGAAGTTCTTGAGTTAGAGTGAATGTTATTATATGTAAATGGCAACCAACCAAATGCCCTGTAATTATTTCCTTCAGGAATTAGGGTTACTTCGTTAGAAAAGAAGCTTATGTGTTGATCGTAGGCTAATTTAAGTCCGGTAAGTACGTTTCCAGAAATGATACGTACATCTTCATCAACTTTATTGATGATATCTGCCACCTCAGCGCCAATTATAGTAGAGAAGTATTTACGGTTAGTGGCTTCACTTCCTGTTACGGCAACGGTTTTATCGGCTATAAATTTTCCGGTTAGGAAAACGTTACCAATAATAGTTACATCTTCAGGATTCACTGTCCAAACTCTATCTCCCTGATTAATAGGATCTATTTTATGAATTTGAATCCCAACATTTCCTGCCGGGTGCGGTCCTTTTACAGTATGAAGTTCTACGCCCTTAATATCTTTTAAATATTGTGCTGAACTTGCATCTACAGCCAGGTGAACTTTACCCGGAGTAAGTTTTTTAAGCGCATTTACTCCTTCTTGAAAAGCAGCTATCTTATCTTTTAAGATAAAACCCCAATCTGGAGCTAAAGGCGCCGTACTTACTGCAGAAATAAAGATAGCCTTTGGCGTATCTTTAGGATCGGCTACAATATCGTAAGGACGTTGATTAATAAATGCACCGCAACCGCTTTCTAAAACGCGTTGTTTTACAGCTTCCGCATCAGAAGAAGCAGCGTCCATTTTTCCAAAATCTCTGTAAGTGTCTTCAGGATCAGCCTCAATAATCACTTCCATGATTTTACGCTTCTCACCACGCTTAATTGTCTTAAGCGTCCCGCTAACGGGGCTGGTAAAACGTAATTCATCAGTGTATTTTGAAAAGAAAAGTTCATCACCGGCAAGGACTTTAGCTCCTTCTTTTAAGACCATTTTTGGTACCAAAGCATGAAAATCTGGCGGTTTAATTGCGTAGGTTTTAGACCTTGGAGCTTTTACAAGCTCTTTTTCCGCCTCCCCTTCTAATTTTAGAGATAATCCTCTTTTAATTCGAATGTCTTTTGACATAGGATGGAGTGTATGTTAAAAATATTATGTTTTAAGTCGTGCAAATTTAGGAATTTTAACTGCACTTCTCCCAAGAAAACAAAGAATTTTAAGCACTTAAAACTGTTAAAATGAAATGTTAAAAATTGCGGAATAAGATTTGTAAGTACATTTGCGTAGATTCTGTTTTAATGAAAAACTATTTTATATTCTTTTTTGTAACAATTTTCTCGCTAAACCTGGCTGCCCAGGTTGTAGAAGAAACACTTCCGCCCAGTTATATAAGAAGCGTTCAGCTCTCAGGAAACACTCAAAGCAATATGGGAAATCCTATTTTGCAACTTGGAGAACAGCTTTCTCTAAAGTTTGACGATATTATTGGTGACGAAGCCGATTATTATTATACCATAGAACATTATAATTACGATTGGACGCCTAACCAACTGGCAAAATCTGAATATTTAATTGGTTTTGATGATATTAGGATTTTTAATTATTTGAATTCTTATAATACGCTTCAGCCCTTCTCGCATTACGAGCTCAAAATTCCCAATGAAGATACTGGCGGATTTAAATTAAGCGGAAATTATATGATAAAAATCTTTAACGGGCAGAAAGAACTGGTTTTTTCTCGAAAATTCATGGTTTACGAAAATATTGCCCGGGTTAGGTTAAACCTTAGACGTTCCAGGGATTTGAATTTTATAGATGAAAAACAAGTGGTGAATTTCAATATAGAATCTCCAGACTTGATACTTAAAAATCCTGATAATACGGTGAATGTTCTCATTACACAAAACCACAATTTAAAGACCGCAATTAAAAATATAAAACCACAGTACACAGTGGGGAACAACCTGGTTTACCGTTACGATTCTGAAACCGCTTTTTGGGGCGGCAACGAATATATTCAGTTTGACAATAAAGAATTAAGAGCCTCTTCTGCCGATATTAGTTCAGTTTCACTTAACGAACTTTATCATCATTATCTATTTCCAGATCGCACCCGTGCCAATGAACCTTACACATACAATCCCGATATTAACGGGCAGTTTGTAATAAGAAGCCTGCCTGCAGAAAATCCTTCAATTGAAGCTGAATATGTTTGGGTTCATTTTAAACTTCAAAATTATTCTGAATTAAATGGAGGCGAAGTACATATTTACGGAGGTTTTAATAATTTTACTTTAGATAAAAGCACCCGACTTACTTATAATGAAGGAAACGATCTTTATGAGGGAGCCAGGTTATTTAAACAAGGATTTTATAATTATAAATATGTTTTAAAACGGCCCGACGGAACTATTGATGAAGGCTTTTTTACCGGAAATTTTGACGAAACCGAAAACTCCTACCAGGTTTTGGTTTATTACCGAAGTCCGGGCGCAAGATACGACCGTTTAATTGGGGTGGGTTCAGGAAATTCTACCACGATTACCAATTAGATTGAGAGACTAACCAACTCGTTACAAAAATGGCAGGTAGCAGATACGATTTAAAGTACAGGGGCACCAAATGTCTTAACTGTGAACATCCGCTGGATAAGAGTGATAAATATTGCCCCAACTGTGGACAATTAAACAGCACTAAAAAGTTAAAATTCGATGATTTTTTTACAGAATTTTTCTCCGGTATTTTTGCCTACGATTCCCGTTTTCACCGCACCATACGAGTTTTATTATTTTCTCCCGGGAAAATTTCTAAAGATTATATCCAGGGAAAAAGAATGCGGTATGCAAATCCCTTTAAATTTTACTTAAGCGCTTCAATTATCTTTTTTCTGATCTGGGGCTTTGGAAATTCTTTTGATATAGAACCCATAGTAAATGATGACGAAATTGAAGAATTAGTTCAGGATAGTATTACCGGTCCAAATATGATTCCTACGCCCGGCGGGAAAGAAATTAATCTCGACTCCTTAATTATAAATCAACAACGCAACGCCAAAAAACCTTACCGGGAATTTTACAAACCTCACGAGGAGCTGGATACCATGAGTTACCTAGACGCCGGGAATTTAAAATTTGATCTTTACTCAAGGTTTTATAAAGAAACAACCATTAGAAATGCCGAAACTGCCATGGACAGTCTTTCATATCCGCAAACCAGCTATAATCACTGGCTCTATAAAAAAGCGGTAGATTGGAATACTTTAAAGGAGAATCCTGGGTTGTTTTTAAATTATTTTATCAATAAACTTCCTTTTATCATCTTTTTCTATTTGCCGGTTTTCGCACTATTTATCTGGTTATTATATATTAGACGACCTTTTAATTATATTGAGCATTTAGTTTTTACTTTTCACGTACAAACCACCTTTTTTATACTATTAAGCCTGGCGCTATTCGTAGATTACTTATTTCCGGGCAACTGGGCATTTATACTTTTCAACTTTATTTTTGCTTTTTATTTATATAAAGCCTTACGTGGTTTCTATTGCCAGGGGCGTGTTAAAACGATTGTAAAGTTTATGCTCTTAAACTTTATATTTTTTATTTTAGCGGGAATCGCTACAATAATTTCAATTTTAGCATCTTTTGCCATATATTAAGATATGATTCAACAAGTTACAAGAGGCATAAAAATTTCGGTCCACACCAATTTTGAAGGTACTTTTTTAAAGAACCTTGGCTCTCGTTTTGCCTTTTCTTATCATATAACTATAGAAAATCAAAGTAACGATTCAGTACAATTAACTTCGCGTTTCTGGAAAATTAAAGATGCTTTACACAATACCGAGATTGTACAGGGTGAAGGCGTTATTGGACAAAAACCGGTTTTAAAACCCGGGGAATCCCATACTTACCAGAGTGGCTGTTTGCTTAGTTCTCCTTTTGGATCTATGAGTGGTTACTATAATATGGTAAGCTTTACCTCAACCCGAAAATTCAGGGTTAAGATTCCTACTTTTAAATTAAGCGCCCCATTTGCTTTAAATTAAATCCCGGTAAATTCTTTATTACTTATTTTTCCCTGTTCCAGGTCTTCATATTTAAAATTCAATTTTCCCGGTAAAAATTCTATCTGGGAAATACTCTTGGTTTTCAAAAAACCTCGATCAATTATCAAATCTTTCTCTTTATCACCTTCTCCTGCAGAATGATGAAATTCCCATAGATTTTCAGCAGAAAGATTTCTTTCTTTTTGAAACTTAGAAAACCATTCTTCCCGCAGTTTTTTCATGGCTGAAGTATATAAAGGAGAAGAAGACCATATTTGTGGCTGAAGCGGCAATTCTTTAAAATGTTTCTGCGCTCCATCCCAAACAAATTCAGCAAAAAATAATTCTGAGGACCAATCGGCTATCACTACTGTGAAGGGTTCTATGTTTTTGAGATTGTAGTTTTCAATTTCGGTTTTAATATCTTCAGCAATTAGCCAGTCTTTTAATACCACGCCCCTGCTTTTTCGATAAGAATCTTCGCGTTTATGAGCTTCAAAACCGCCATTCATCAAACATAAAACCCGTTGTTTTTCACTCACACCAATCCAGCTTCCACCGGCCACGGCATCTTCAGGAAAAAGTAATAAAGTATTTTTTTCGATTTTAAAATCAGGCGGATAGGTTTCCCGCTCTGTAGCTTCGTCTCTATTAGATGTTAAGATAAATCCGTTGGAATTTTTGAAATGAGGCGTGAGACTTATGGTGCACATAAAATTATCTTAATAAAAGTATTGAATTTACAAAAATAGTTAAGCTTTCGTGAATGCGCTTTCATAAGGATTCAAAATCACCTAAATTTTTTACCTTTATACTCACAATAATTAAAAACCAAAAAAACATAAAATAACTATGGGAAAAGGATTTTTTCACGTTCCACAGGCGGTTAACGAGCCGGTAAAAACTTATGCTCCGGGAACCCCGGAAAGGGAAGAAGTTTTACTCACTTATAAAGATCTCTACAATTCCAATATGGAAGTACCACTTTATATTGGATCTGAAGAAATAAAGACAGGAGATACTGCAGATATTCGTCCTCCTCATGATCATAAACATAAAGTAGGAACTTACCACCGCGCCAAGAAGAAGCACGTTCAACAAGCGATAGACGAGGCTTTAAAGGCCAGAGAAAAATGGGCAAAACTGGAATGGGAACAACGTGCTGCGATTTTCTTAAAAGCAGCCGACTTAATTGCAGGGCCTTACAGATCAAGAATTAACGCTGCCACTATGATTGGGCAGTCAAAAAATATATACCAGGCAGAAATTGATTCAGCTTGCGAACTTTGTGACTTTTTACGTTTTAACGTAGAATATATGTCAGATATGTACAATGAGCAACCTGAATCTTCTGACGGAAACTGGAACCGAGTAGAATATAGACCATTGGAAGGTTTTGTATACGCAATTACACCTTTCAACTTTACCGCTATTTCTGGCAACCTTCCTTCAAGTGCAGCCCTTATGGGTAATGTAGCTGTTTGGAAACCCAGTGACAGCCAGATTTTCTCTGCGCAGGTGATTATGGAAGTATTCCAGGAAGCCGGTCTACCAGATGGTGTAATTAATATGGTTATGGGAGATCCTGAAATGATCACCAATACCGTGCTTGACAGTCCTGATTTCTCCGGAATTCACTTTACAGGAAGTACAGACGTATTTAAAGGAATTTGGGGTAAAATTGGTAACAACATCAATAAATATAAAACCTACCCAAGAATTGTAGGAGAAACTGGTGGTAAAGACTTTATTGTGGTTCACCCAACTTCTAACGCAAAAGAAGTAGCTACGGCAATTTCCCGTGGTGCTTTTGAATACCAGGGACAAAAATGTAGTGCCGCTTCAAGAGTTTACCTTCCAGAAAGTCTTTGGCCAGAGATTAAAGAATTTGTGAAAACAGATTTAGAATCTTTTAAAATGGGTTCTCCAGAAGATATGTCTAACTTTATTAATGCAGTTATCCACGAAGGAGCATTTGATAAACTGGCAGGCTATATAGACCGCGCCAAAAAAGACAAAAACGCTGAAGTAGTAATTGGTGGAAATTATGATAAATCTGAAGGTTATTTTATTGAACCTACCGTTATTCTCACCTCAGATCCTCATTATACTACAATGGAAACCGAATTATTTGGCCCAGTGGTAACCATCTATGTATATGATGATAAAAACTACAGTGAAGAAAAGTGGAGAGACTTACTAAAAACTGTAGATAACACCAGTATTTACGGACTTACTGGAGCAGTTTTCTCTGGAGACCGTTATATGGCGGCAATCGCTACCGACTTACTTCAAAATGCTGCAGGTAATTTCTATATAAACGATAAACCTACCGGCGCAGTAGTTGGACAGCAACCATTTGGTGGTGCCCGCGCCAGCGGTACTAATGATAAAGCCGGTTCTAAAATGAACCTATTAAGATGGGCTTCAGTTAGGCTGATTAAAGAAACTTTTGTACCAGCAAAAGATTACAGATATCCATTTTTGGGAGAATAATTCTGTAAAATATAATTTCAAAAAGCCACAGTTTAAAAGCTGTGGCTTTTTTATTTAATAATTTTTGAAAGTTAATTTTGTATTTCCTCCTGCTTTAAAATCCTTACAGACTACTAATTTTCAGTACTTCATTAATTTTAGTAGGAAAAATCGTAAAATCAGTAGTTAATCGAATAAAACTTCACTTCAACGATAATCACTTAGAACGATTTTTTAAAGTAGTATTTTTAATTGTTAATCGACTTCACCCCAGGGACTTATCGTCTCAAGCCATTTAACCTTATACCCCTACGTATTTTTTTTAATCGGCTAATCCATTACAATTATGGGAAAAATACTACTCCTAATATTTATAATAGTTCCTTTAGGTATTTACGGGCAGGCCTGCCCCAACTCGCTAAGTATAAGTTCTAACAACGGCAGGGAAATTTGTGCGGGAGAAGAAGTCACTTTCAGCGCCACGGCAGATACTGGCAGTAATCTTAATTATCAATGGCAAATTAACAATACGAATACTGGCCCTAATGCCGCCGAATTTACCACCAGTACTCTTTCACATAATGACCGCATAAAAGTTATTGTGACCAGTGATGATGATACAGAATGTAACCTTACCAGTGATTATATTCAGATGACAGTAAACCCCGTTAGAGTAGGAAGCGCGGTGATTGCAGCCAATTCAGAAGAAATTTGTCCCGGTGACCTCATCAGCTTTAATATAGCATCTTCTTCCAATACAGGAACCAACCCAGATTATCAATGGCAGGTGAATGGTGAAATTCAAGGTTCAGGCAATTCTTTTTCCGGAAACTTAGTTGAAGGAGATAATGTACAGCTTTTAGTAAGTTCCAGCTTACCCTGTACAGAAGATTTTTCCAGTAATGTTATTAGTATAAGCGAAAAAGACGGTCCACCGGCAAGTATTGGAAGCATCCAGGGAGAAATAAGTATTTGTCCGGGCATAAGCACTACTTATAATATTTCAGCAGTAAATTTTGCTGATTCCTATATATGGGAATTACCTGAGGGTTGGGATGGTAGCAGCACCGGCACCAGTATAGAAGTGACCACAGGAAGCCAGGGAGGAGAAATTAGTGTAAGAGCTATTAATGATTGTGGGGAAACTGAGCAGACACTTTCTGTAAATGTGGAACCGGGTGCCCCTACTCAGCCGGGAGGAATTTCCGGCAATACTGAAGTATGTCCCGGCACCCCTGAAAGTTATTCAATAAGTGAAGTTCCAAATGCAGAGTCTTACCAATGGATTCTTCCTAGCGATTGGAGCGGCAGTAGTACCACTAATACAATTGACCTAACAACCGGGAATCCAGGCAATACGATTTTAGAAGTAATCGCTATAAATACTTGTGGAGAGAGTATTGCACGTGAGTTAAACATCACTGTGCAAGCAGATATTCCTAATACCCCTGGTAACATTTCTGGCGTGAACCAGGTTTGTCCGGGTATTATAGAAACCTATTCCATTTCTCAGGTTCCAGATGCTGAAAGTTATAATTGGACAGTACCAGCAGGTTGGACTATAAATGGCGATGCAAATTCAAATCAAATTAGCGTAACCACCGGGAATTATGATCAAAACGGAAACATTAGCGTTACAGCTGTAAATTCCTGTGGTGAAAGCGAAGCAAATAGTCTAGCAGTAAATGTAGACTATGGAACTCCTCCCCTTCCCGGAGAAATAAGCCTGCAAATAGCAGACGGATTTGAAGTGATTTGTCCTGAAAGTTCTTTAAGTTTTTCAATTTCTGAAATGAATGAAGCTGAGTCGTACACGTGGGACCTGCCCCAGGGCTGGACTATAGTTTCAGGTCAGGGTACACCACAAATTCAGGTTATCAGTGGGCAATATGGAGAGAGTGGAGAAGTTAGTGTTTCAGCAACTAATAACTGCGGTACAGGTAATTTACAAACCCTGGAGGTAAATATTGATCCACCTGCCCCAGTAATTGAGAATATCCAAATAACCGGGGAAGTTGAAGTTTGCGCAGATGCAACTCAATTGGAATATAGTATTCCCCAAATTAGCTACGCTGATTCTTATGAATGGTCATTACCCTCCGGCTGGGTAATTACTTCAGGAGAAAACACCAACAGTATTATTGTTAGTGCCTCTCCAACTTCCGGAAACATTGAAGTGTTTGCCAAAAATGAATGCGGTGAAAGTGAGATAATTAGTCTGGCAGTAACAGCCGTAAACGATGTGCCAAATCAACCCGGAACTATCTCTACAGATTTGGGAATAGATGCCATTTGCCCACCTCGGAATGATATCTCTTTTAGTGTTCCTAATGATTCTGAAGTTGATTATTATCGTTGGATTTTACCTTCGGGATGGGAAATAGTAAGTGGCGAGAATACCAATGCAATTCTTGTGAATGTTACTAATAGTGCTCCTTATTCAAATGAAATAGTAAAAGTAGTGGCTGGAAATATTTGCGGTGAGAGCACTGAAAGTCAATATTCAGAAATTACGGTTTCTGATTTTGTAATAACCGATCTTGGAGAAAACCAGGATTTATGTTCTACCACTACGGCCGTTCCAATTGATGTAACTATTGAATTTGGAGGTTTCAAAAAATTTAAACCTGCATTTTCACATAATGGAGGGGGAAGCTTTACAGATATTCCACCTATTACAAATAATTATCCTAATAATTTTACTATCCAATATATACCAACCTCAGCCGATTTTGGTCAGGAAATAACTATCACAGTGAATGTGCCAGAACCAGAAACCAATAAGAACGATCCCGATGCTTGTGGAGATGGTTATGCTGAAGTTACTCTCTACTTTGCACCAAACCCTACGGCCAGTTTCCTAACAGAGAATCATGATATTTGTGAAAATTCAACTACAGGTATTACACTTTCAGGTACACCCAATACTCAAGTCACCTATACTGAAAACGGAACCACAAAAACCATAGATTTAAATGAGAATGGGGAAGCCGTTTTTAATTCCGGGAATCTCACAGAATCTACCACCTATGAATTAGTAAGTACATCATACCAGGAAGAACCCACTTGCGTTCAAACGCTTTCCGAAAGCCTTGAAATAACCGTAAATCCGGTTCCTTCAGTAGAATTAGTATATGAAGAATCTATATTCTGTGTAGATGATGACCAGGCTAAATCAGTGACTTTTGAAAATACCATCGGAGCTTATGAAAACGGAACTTTTAGCGCTGAACCCGGGCTTCAGATTGATCCCGGCACAGGAACAATAAGTCCTTCCAGTAGTGAACCCGGTGATTACAATATTACTTATACAATTCCGGCAAGTTTAGGTTGTGAACAGGTATTAATTACCACTACCATCAGCATTAAAGAAATTCCTCAAGTAGACTTTAGCTATGAGACGCCAATGTGCTCGGCCGGTGATTCAACCAAAGAAGTAACTTTAACGGGTAGCGGAAATTACCAAAATGGTTCATTTACGGCAGAAGCAGGCTTATCTATTGATGCTAATACGGGAACTATAAATCCATCTGATAGCACGCCAGGAACTTACACGGTAACATATACTACTCCTGCTGCCGATGGGTGTAATGAATATGAATTTACAAGTGAGGTAGTAATTACTGAAATTCCAACTCCTGAAATCACATACGATTTCAATGAATTTTGTAAGGGTGATTCCTCAACTTTCACTCCTGCGATTACCGGAGGTGGGGCAATAACCGGAGGTGCTTTTTCTTCGACCTCAGGTTTAGCGGTTAACGCAGAAACCGGTGAAATAAATCCGGCAAACAGTGATCCAGGCACTTATACAGTGACCTATGTCTTAGAAGCTTCAGCGGGATGCGAAATGGTTTCTACAGAAACTGAGATCCTAATTACAGAATTACCAACAGCAACTTTAAATTATGCCGGGCCGTTTTGTGCTTCAAATAATACACCTCAACAAATAAATTTTTCGGAAGTGAGTGGAACTATTACCGGCGGAACTTTTTCAGCTTCTCCTGTGGGACTTTCAATTAATGAAAATTTCGGAGATATTCTCCCCGGCTCCAGTGATCCGGGAGATTATACAGTCACATATATTATAGCAGCTGCGGGAGGTTGCGAAGAAGTATTTTTAACCACTAATGTAAGTATTACCGAAGTTCCTTATGCGAGTATTTCTTACAATGCACCATTTTGCAGTTCAAATAGTGAAAACTTTCCTGTAAATTTTGAAGAAACACCAGAGCTTTATAAAACCGGAACTTTTTCTGGAAGTACCGGTTTAGTTATAGATAGTGAAGGGAATATTAATCCTGCAGCAAGTGCTCCCGGTGCACATACTATAACCTATACACTTCCTGAATTTGATGCCTGTGAACCTTCTGAAGTTACCACCACCATCTTAATTTATGAAGCTCCGGCAATTACCTCTCAACCATTTAGTGTAGGGATTTGCTCTACAGAACCCAGTGAACTTTCTGTAGTTGCAACTGGTGATGAACTTCAATATCAATGGTTCCGGGATGGAGAAGCAGTTTCAGGAGCTACCGAAGCCACTTTATCTTTTAATAATACCACTTCCCAAAACGCCGGTGAATATTATGTTGAAGTGAGTGGACCGGCAGGTTGTTCACCGGTTATTTCAGAAACCGTTAGCTTAAACGTAGATGAAGATATAATTATAGAAGAACCTGTGACCGAAGTGCCGATTTGCGGAGACGGTTTTTCAGAAGTTACCATGAAGTTTATTGCCCATGCTAACGGTGCACCATTAACTTTCACCTGGTATAAAGGAAATTCCATAGTAGATGATTCCGATGAAAATATTACAATCACTACTCAACCGGCCGATGAAAACGGCAGGTATGCTGGTACATTGGAGATAATAAATGTCACTACCAATTACAATGGCGACTATTATGTGGAAGTTCAGGGGCCGGCAGAATTCACTTGTTCTACCGCAGTGACTAATCCTTTTCAATTACGTTTAAATGAAGTACCGGAACCACCTACGGTCGCAAATTTTGAATATTGTCAATATGAAGAAGCTCCTGCTTTAAGCGTTCTGGCAGGTGAAAATCTTACCTGGTACGCCACTGAAACCGGTGATGATGCTTTTCCTGAAACTCCGGTGCCGAGTACCGATGAACCGGGAGAAACCATTTATTGGGTTACCCAAACACCAGATGTTTGCGAAAGTGAACGTATAGCAGTAAGTGTAAATATTAAAGAAAAACCTGCAGTTCCCGAAACTACAATTGTTATAGAATATTGTGAAGGCGAGACAGCCAATCCTCTTGAAGCTGTGGTAGCGGACTCGGCTAGTTTAAATTGGTATGATGCTGAGGAAAATCTGCTTTCAGAAGCGCCCCTGCCCAATACTGAAAGTATGGGAACGTTCCAATATTACGTTTCTCAAAGTCTAAATGATTGCGAAAGCGATAAAGTTGCTATTGAAGTCATTATTCATGAGTTACCAGAAGTTACCATAACCTCTTCTGAAAACCTGGTGTGTGCCGCATCGTTGGTAACATTAACTGCGGAGGGAGCTGATACTTACGTTTGGTACAATGAAGCCGATGAAGAAATTGGCACTACCGCTTCCCTGGAGGTGAATCCGGAAATAACTACTACTTACAAAGTGGTTGGTACAGGGACTGGAGAATGTTCTACAGCCGCTGAAATTACCATTGAAGTAGATCAACCCAGCGATGCCGGAACCATATCTGGAGAAACCAATGTTTGTACTGGAAATAATTCGGGAGAAATTGCATTGTCTGGTATTAATGGTGAAGTAATTCGTTGGGAATTCACAGAAGATAATGGTGAAACCTGGGAAACCATAGATTTAGAAGAATCGGAAATTTCTACAAGCTATACTTATCAAAACCTTATCACAACCACCGGCTTTAGAGCTGCGGTACAAAATGGAGTTTGTGAAGAAACTATTTCAGAAACAATATATATACAGGTAGATGAACGTCCAATTGGCGGCGAATTAAATTTTGCAGGTTTCGACCGATTATATACCACTTGTGAAGATCCAGAATTTTTAGAAGACCTGGTTCTTTCCGGCCATACCGGGCAGGTAGTTGCCTGGAAATACCGAACTGCATCACAGGCCTCTTTTCAAACTATACCAGGGGAAAACGGCAATGTCCTTTCTTCAGCAATTATCACCGGGTTGGTTGGTAACGAAACATTAATTTTTCAGGCTGAAATAGTAAATGGTTCCTGTACTAATCCAGTGGTAAGCAGAACGGCTATTTTAAGTGTAATCTCTTCTAATATTGAACCTGCTCCCGTAACTGTGAGTGAGAATTTAATTTGTTTGGGAACCGATGTCACTTTAAGTGCCGAAACGGGTTATCAATCTGGTGACGGAGTAAATGATAGTGGTAATTTTGATAACGCTTCAATAAATCAACAGGGTTGGAGAATTATAAATTCTAATGGAGTTGAAGAAAACTTTGAAACCAGCGCAAACAATACCGCGCCCAACGTTTGGCGCAGAGTGACGCCAAGGGAATTTATTACAGCAAACCTTACATCCCCGTACAACACCTCATATCAATTATTTGATCACAGTTTAGATGACGGAAATAAAGGTTTTTCCCTGGTTTCTGGCAATAACACCTCTACTATGGAGACCAATGTATTTGCTTTAGACGGAATGGACTCAGGTATTTTAACTTTTGATCAGGCCTACAACCTTACCGATGGAGCCTCTATTGAAGTTTTAATTTCAACAAACGGCGGCAGTACTTACACCTCATTATATAGTAATAACGGGGATCCTTCGAGTGGGAATTATAATAATTTTGCCTCGGGAACGCCTATTTCACGACCTGAAAATAAAATTGAAATTGATGTGGGCGATTATATTGGGCAAAACAACTTAAGAATAATGTTTAGTTATGTTGGAGCCAGACAGGGTGATGTATGGGCTATTGATAATATTATTTTACCCGATGGACCACAAAATGTTGGTGTAGTTTGGGAAGACACTACAGATCCTGATACTCCGGTTATTATTGGTACAAATAATTCAGAAATCTGGGAACCTACTGAAATTGGATGGAATGTCTCTGTAATTACCACAACTTTAGAATATACAGGCGGTTCTTGCGCTACTGCTACCAATAATGAAGAAATTAAAGTTTTTGTTTACGACCAATATACTTCTACCGTCCAGGCTGAAACCGGGAGCTGCGGAGTTTATTCTGCACAATTATCTGCCACAGTAAGTAGCGAAGCTCAGGGCGAAATCACTTCCTATCCTACCCTGGATGGATATATTGGAAAATGGGTAGTAGAAGGGCCCACAGGCTACGAATTTTCAAATATTGATCCGAACAATGAGAGCGATCCTATAAACAACCCGAATGCTATTTTCACCTCGCAATCAGAAAGTCCGGAAAGCTATACTATTACCTGGGTTTTAGAATCAACTGAAACGGACGAGAATGGAAATTTAATTGAAAATGAAGCTTGTTCACCAATTTATGAAACTGCGGAAGTTATTTTTGAAGATTGTATTGCCCTTGATTTTGATGGGTTAAACGACTATGTTGATTTAGGCGAAACCTATACAGGAAATTACAGTTTAGAGGCGTGGATTCGGCCTGAAGCTTCAACAGGAACTATTATTAGCGGGCCTAACTTCAAAATTAATTTAGAAAACTTACCGGCTGGAATTAATACAAATTCCCGTTGGTATCATATTGCTGTTTCTAATAATACTCTTTATATAGACGGAATTGAAAGCGGTAATTTTAACCTCGGAAATGGTGGTGAAAGAACCCTTATAGGCGCTAGCTGGAATAATACCACTAGTAGTGCTGAAAATTATTTTACCGGCTGGATAGAAGAAGTCAGAATTTGGAATACTGCTATTACCGTAGAACAAATAAGGTTTATGATGAACCAACGTCTCTACAATAATGGTACTCAAATGGGAGTAGAAATTCCTATGAATGTACCGCAAGGATTAGGTTTTGCTGACTTAGCGGGATACTATCAATTATTAGCTCAGGAGGAACTTGTAGCCGGAGGAACCACTCCCGATTTGGCACACAATGCCATCCCTGGCAAACTTAAAAATATGGAAACGCTCCAGGAAAATACGGCGCCCCTGCCCTACACTTCACGAATAGACGGGCAAACCTGGGCTACTAATAATACCTGGACGCATTTTGAAGTTTGGGATGCGCCAAACAGCACAGGAATAAATGGAGATCCAATTGAATGGAATATTGTTAGAACTTCTCACAATGTTAATTCAGGAAATAAAGATATTAGCGTTTTGGGATTAATATGCGAAGAAAAAGAATTGGAAATTGCCGATCCCAGTGATGCGATGGATGAATATAATAATGGAAAATTTCTGCGTATTACCCATTATTTGAAATTAGATGGAATAATAAATTTAATTGGCGAATCCCAACTTTTGCAGGATGAGGGTAGTATTTTGGAAGAGGCCAGTAGTGGTTACTTAGAGCGAGATCAACAGGGCACCCGTAACAGTTTTAACTATAATTACTGGAGTTCACCGGTTAGTGCACAAGGAAGTAGTAATAATTCGCCATATACCATTTCCACAATCTTGCGAGATGGCACAAACACACAGAATCCTTTAAATATAGATTTCAGAGGAGGTCATGCGGCAGCGGACCAGGCCCGAACATCTCCTATTATAATAAGTGCCTACTGGCTACATGCTTTTAACGGCAGAGCAAACCAATATGGAGACTGGGAACATATTGGAGCTAACGGGACCCTTAACACCGGCGAAGGGTTTACTATGAAAGGAAGCTCGGGTACGGCTTCAATTCTGGAGGAACAAAACTATGTTTTTACTGGTAAGCCGCATAATGGCAGAATTGAATTAAACATTGGTCCAGATATGAATTACCTGGTAGGCAACCCATATCCGTCGGCACTAAATGCCAACGAATTTATCCTGGATAATCTAAAAGATGTTACCGACGGAAGAAATTCACAAAATGTTTTTAACGGGGTGGTTTATTTTTGGGATCATTTTGGAGCAGAAAATACTCATATACTTAGGGAATATGTGGGTGGTTATGCAGCATATTCACTGGCTGGCGGGGTGCAGGCAATTTCAAATGATTATCGCATAAATGCTAATGATGCCAAGGGGACAAAAACCCCGCAACAATTTATTCCTGTAGGTCAGGGATTCTTCCTAAACACAAGGTTAGATGAAGAGAATTCAGGAAATATTACAATTGCAGGAGGTGATGTTATTTTTAAAAATTCCCAGCGCCATGGTGTTAGAGAAAATGTGAGCAGTTCAATTTTTCTTCAACCTCTTGCCAAATCAAAAAATATAAAAGCTCAGGATAACGATGAAAGAGCAAAAATTAGGCTTAAATTCCATTCTCCAAAAGGTTACCACCGGCAAATTTTAGTTACCCGAGATGTTAATACCAGCAATGGTTTTGACCTTGGTTATGACGCTCCTTTAATAGAAAATAACCAGGAAGATATGTACTGGCTTATAGATTCCTCGAAAGTTGTGATTCAGGGTGTTCCCAATTTTAACACAGATCAGGTCTTACCTATTGGTGTAAAAATAGCCGGAGATGGGTATTTTAAAATTCATATAGATAGTCTTGAAAATTTCCCTGATGAAATTCCGGTTTATTTAAATGATAAATTACTGGATACCGTGCATGATCTTAAAGAAAAACCTTATGACGCTCTCTCTCCGCCGGGTAGAATTCACAACAGGTTTCAAATAATCTTTACGAATATTAAAGCGATTCCCGAAATTCCAGAAAAACCTGATTTAAGTTCAACAATAGATTTTAAATATAATGACGAAACTTATGAACTTAGAATTGATAATCCTGAACTGATTGAGATATCTGAGGTTCATGTATTTGATTTAAGCGGAAAACTTGTACAGACACATACTGATATTCCACTACAAAAGCAGAACATTTTAACAATAAATCCCGTAGGCGCCAGTGTTTATATTGTAAAACTAATTACGGCCGATGGAAACAGAAATAAAAAGTTTATTATGAAATAAGAAGGTCTTTTCTTACAATTAAAACCTTTCACCCTATTTAATTTGCATTTCATCTGATTTTTAGAGAATTAAGCTATGTTTCTGACTTAATTTCTTGTTAAAATAGTTTTTTTATATGTAATTTTACCACTTGTAACATTTTAGTTGCCTATGGGTAAAATTACTCCCCGGTTTTTATTAATAATTCTTATTTACGGCTTGTTCATTCACGCTGTAAATCCGCTATTTTCTAATATTTCCTATGGGCCTGAAAAACCAGTTTTAAAAGATAAAAATTCTGAAAATTTCTTTTTTGTTGGTTTCTATTTAAATGCAGCCCCCACTATTACCGCTCCTGGTGATAAGACAGTCAACAATAATTCTGGACAATGCTACGCTTCAAATGTAGAGTTTGGAGAACCTAGTATTTCAGGTACAACCAACTCCCCTGAAATTTCGGTAAATGGCAATAATATAAATCCTGCAACTTATGAATTTCCTGTAGGGAATACTACCATAACCTGGACCATAACCAACGAAGAGGGAACAGATAGTGACACCCAGATAATTACTGTTATTGATAATGAAAACCCAACTGTCATTGCACCTGGAAATGTCACCAAAAATACGGACAACAATGAATGTACAGCATCTAATGTAAGCCTGGGAACACCAAATACAAACGACAACTGCGGAATAAAAAATACTACAAATGATGCGCCTTCGGTTTTTCCTATTGGAGAAACTACCGTAACCTGGACGGTAATCGACAATTCCGATAATACTGCAACCGCCACACAAACAGTAACTGTAGTTGATAATCAAAATCCTACAATTTCCGCCCCCGCGAATTTGAGCGTAAATACAGATAACAACGAGTGTACGGCCTCTAATGTAAGACTTGGAACACCAAATACAAACGACAACTGCGGAATAAAAAACACTGCAAATGATGCGCCTTCGGTTTTTCCT